>JAUVVE010000111.1 GCA_030604795.1 Dehalococcoidia bacterium
CCAGAACAACGTGATTCTCGGGACAAGGTGGTACCGACTGATGGAGGCCAATACTTTCCCTTAAACCGGCTACCAGCCAGGTAGTCTTGCTCGTCTCGATCCTTTGTCTCAGCTCATCAAGCTCGACGGCCGGGGATTGAAGGATTCCCAAGGCATAATCAAGCCTGGCCCGTCTCTCTCGCTCCCGCACCTTCAAACCGGCTGCCAAATCTTCAATCTGGGCAACTACCTGCGCCAAGTCCAGTGACATCGCTTTCGCCTGGTTCTTCAGTATATCACGAGGGCTGACCCCGAACAATCAGGGCATTACCAGGGCTCTGCAACCCCAGCAATTGCCCCCCCTATCACGTTCTGCTATCATAAGGCGGCGTCAACACCCCAAGACCTAGGACTTCCAGAGAATACGAGGCTACCATGAGAGTTGGCCTGGTTTACGACCCAGTTTACCTACAACATGACACCGGCACTCACGTCGAGAACGCCCAGAGGCTGATAGCCACTACGTCACTTCTCGAGGAGAACCAAATCAAAGATAGGCTTGTCCTGTTATCACCACGCCCGGCTACGGTAGCTGAACTAGCAATGGTGCACGCCCGAGAACACATCTCTCGCATCCAGAGCCAGGCGGAAAGTGACGGCGGCTGGCTTGACAGTGACACTGTCATGTCAGCAGGCTCCTGGAACGCAGCTATCCACGCTGCCGGCGGTGTCTTGACCGCAGTTGAAGCAGTGATGACCAAGAAGGTCAATAGTGCCTTCGCTTTGGTCAGACCCCCTGGACACCATGCCACCTGCTGGCAAGCAACGGGGTTTTGCCTGTTCAATAACGTAGCCGTGGCTGCCAAATATGCTCTGGCCAACTTCGATATCCAGCGCGTTCTTATCGTCGATTTCGATGTCCACCACGGCAATGGCACGCAAGACACCTTCTATGCCGACCCGCATGTTCTTTACTTCTCTACCCACCAATATCCTTTCTACCCGGGAACTGGAAGTGTCAATGAAACCGGAGTTCGAGACGGCGAGGGATTTACCGTCAACGTGCCACTCATCGCCGGTTGGGGAGACGACGAATACCAGGCAGTTTTCGAAGATGTCCTGGCACCAATAGCCAGACGCTATGAGCCACAGCTTATCCTGGTCTCTGCCGGCTATGACGCCCACTGGGCTGACAGCATCTCACTAATGCAGGTAAGTGTCCCTGGCTTCGCCCGCTTAGCAGAAATCATGAAAACCCTGGCCGATATGTTATGTCAAGGACATTTGGTCTTCACCTTGGAGGGGGGCTACCATCTTGAGGCACTGTCTTCATCCGTAAGCGCCACGCTCGATACTCTTCTGGGGAATCGCGAAATTACCGACCCTTTAGGCAAACAAGAAGCAAAGTCAAAGCCGGTCAACTTCAACAACTTCATAACAATGGTAAGGGACATCCACCAGGTGTAGGCCAAGCGCACTGTCCAAGACGACTTGACAGAGCTAACGCCTTTATGCAGGCTTCTTGGCGGGTCGCAGCCAGGAGACGAATCTGCCCCACTCACCCCTATCCCAGATCACCAACAGCGGACTGGCAATGCACATGGAGCTGTAAGTGCCAGCAATGACCCCTATGAGCAACACCAGTATGAAATAGTGGATGGTAACTCCACCAAAAAGGAAAATGGCCAGAATAACAAAGAGCGTTGTCAGGCTGGTATTCAAAGACCGGCCTAGTGTCTCCAGAATACTTGAGTTTACCGTAACTTCAAAGTCCTTGCTTATGCCCTTGCTTACGTTCTCTCGAATCCGGTCAAAGACAACGACCGTATTGTTGACGCTATAGCCAACCACCGTAAGCATACCGGTGATGAACATAGCATCAATCTGCACTCCGGCCACCCAGCCCAGAATGGAGAAAATACCCATGACCACCAACACATCGTGAAGCAAAGCTACGATAGCACATAAGCCCCAGCGGAGTGGTTTAGGCATACGGCGAAATGCCCAAGCGATATAGAACAACATGAACACAGCGGCAATTCCCACAGCGATAGCCGCATTGCGTCCAGTTTCGGTGGCTATGATGGGAGACACGGTGTAAGAATCACGCAGGGTGAGTTCACTGTTTAGGTCCGCCTCCAGGCCGCTGATCAGCTCCTGCCTCTCAGCAGATGATATTTGCCTGGTACGGACAAGGAAATCGCCCTCACCAGTACGTTGAATCATCGCCTCGTCATAACCCAAATCGGCCAGCGCCTGACGCAGCTCTCCCTGTTGAACTTCAGCATCAAAACGAAACGTCATAGTGGTGCCGCTGCTGAAGTCAACCCCTAGCTCAAGCCCAAAGACAGCCAGCGAGACCACGCCCGGGATGATTACGAGCGCTGATATGAGGAAAAACCAGAACCTTTTGCCTACAATATCCATCATCTCTGAACCCCGTATGCCCACCGGCTAGTCACCGCACGAATCACAAAACGCAGGAATGTCCGTGTAACTATGATGGCCGAGAACATACTCAGGGCAACACCGATAAACAAAGTCAGGGCAAAACCCCTGACCATAAATGCCCCTAGAGTCCCCCCAAACCAATAAAGAACGATACAGGCGATAAATGTAGTAACATTGCTATCTCGGATAGCCGGCCAAGCGCGATTGAAGCCAACCTCAACCGCAGCACCCAGAGTACGCCCCGACCGCAGCTCTTCCTTCATCCGCTCAAAAATAAGCACGTTTGCATCCACCGCCATGCCTATGGACAGAATCAAAGCTGCTATGCCCGGCAAAGTCAAAGTTATCGGGACCATCTTAAAAATCGCTGTCAGTACGACACCATAAACGATTAGAGCACAAGTAGCCACAAATCCAGACACACGATAATAGAGAAGCATGAATAACACTATCAGCGCCAGGCCAATCCCTCCCGCAACGAGGCTCTTCTGAATAGAATCGGCCCCCAGAGTAGCGTCCACATCCTGCTCCTGGATTACTGCCAGCGGCACATCCAACGAACCTGAGTTGAGCTGTATGGCTAGCAGCCTGGCTTCCTCCAAACTCAAGCCGGTGATAACTCCCTTCTCCTTGATGACCGCCTGGACCGTGGGAGCCGAGATGAGCTCATCATCCAAGAATATGCCTAGAGGCTTCTGCAGGTTGCGCTTGGTAATCTGCTCAAAAAGGATGGCCCCTTCCTCGTTCCACTCAAAAGCCACCTCGGGTTCATTGGTCTGAGGCTGCAGGACCACGCTGGCGTTCGGCTTGAGATACTTGCCAGTGAGCTGCTTTTCCTGTTCATCACTGCCAACACCCGTAGCCTCAATCCATTGCTGCCTACCTTCCTCATCGAGCACCGGTTGACCGGTATCATCAAGCTCCCCCTCTCTGAAATCAAGCTGAGCCGTTTGCCCGATAAGTTTGATAGCCTCGTCGATATCCCTCACGCCAGGAAGCTGGACCAGAATTCGGTCATGGCCCTGGCGCTGGATAATCGGCTCAGTGACACCATAGGCATTCACCCGCCGCTCAATCTTGTCCAGTACCCCTCGTATAGCATCATCATCGCTTTGTGCCGGGTCTTTTTGTGACAGGTCCGCCTTGTAGACCAAGTGGCTGCCGCCCTTAAGGTCAAGCCCAAGGGCCAGCCCCTGCCTGCCCAGCCTATCGGCATCCAGTGGGACTACTGCCCATAGGCTGAGACCAAAAACAAGCAGTATGAGAAAGAGCAGATAAACGTTTCCTCTTTTCAATTAACTACCTATCCCTCACAATGTCAGTCGGTCGGGTGCCATACTTCAGCTTGATTTGCCCACGCTAAGAAGCTGCACCACAATGTCGCTTCTCCATCTCCTTACGCACCAGAGCCAACGCCTCTTCCCTGGTGCTTAACTCACCAGCCGCTTGAGCCTCACGCACCTCAATCAAGAGCTCACCCACCAA
>JAUVVE010000005.1 GCA_030604795.1 Dehalococcoidia bacterium
ATGCTTTTGGCCCTTCTTTTGGCTGGTCTAATCGTTGGCCCGCTAGGCTCTAGCATATTAGGCATCGAAACACCTAGCAAGTTGAGCATCTCCAAACCTCATGTCAAGCTCCCTTCGGAGGGAATATTCCGCATTGCTGGCTTCACCGTTACCAATACTCTCATTGCTTCTTGGTTCTCTACTCTCGTATTAGTGGGCTTGTTTTATGCCTGCACGCGCAAAATGAGACTGATTCCCAGCAGATTGCAGAGCACAGCCGAGCTGGTCATAGAGACGCTTCTCAACTTTGTTGAAGGCGTAGCCGGGCAAAAACACGCTCGCATTCTTTTTCCGGCAGTGGCTACTATCTTCCTTTATGTCATAACCAATGCCTACTTAGCTCTTTTGCCTTTTTACGGCACCATAGGTATTCAGGAGATCGATGGCACTCTCGTGCCCTTATTTAGGGGAGCTAATACTGATATCAACGTACCACTGTCCATTGCCATTGCGTCCTTCGTCTTCGTTGAGTATTGGGGGCTACGCTCATTCGGCTTCCTCCGTTATCTCAACAGCTTTTTCAACGTGGGTCAATTGCGTGATGGTATCATAAGCTTGTTCAAAGGAAAGGTCCGCTCCGCCATAACCGGAATTATGCTCGGATTCATCAACCTGTTTGTCGGCATACTGGAAATATTCAGCCACTTCATACGCATTGTTAGCTTCACCTTCCGTCTCTTTGGCAATATGACTGCTGGTGAGATACTGCTATTGGTTATCTGCTTCTTGGTCCCGTTGATAGCCACCATCCCATTCTACGGGTTAGAGCTGCTTATCGGTTTTATCCAGGCGCTCATCTTTGCTGGACTAACACTAATATTCGGCATTATTGCTTTAACCCCCCATGCCGAGGAAGAACAAGCTTGAAAGGAGGAGAACAATGGAACCAGATGTGATGAAAATGCTAGCAGTGGGGCTAGCCGCAGGTCTAGGACTCTTCGGTCCAGCCCTGGGCCTAGGGCTCATCGGCTATTCAGCGATGCAAGCCCTAGGACGCAACCCTGAAGCCAGAGGGGCAATCCTAACCAACATGATCCTGATCGGTGCCCTAGCCGAAGCCATCGGAATTTATGCCCTGATAGTAGCCATAATTCTGGCCATGGTGGCATAGATTGCTTGTGACCAAGGAATAGTTGATGCAAAATGGCGCTCTGCCAAGTTCGTTGAATGTCATCGTTGAAGCAATTGCAGTCAGTAGCATTGTATTCGCCGCATTCATCGTCCTCGCATTTGCTGTTGGTCTGGTTTCTTTGTCCCATAACTAACAGCCGAGAATTCAGCTAAATATAGAACCGACGGAGTAACATGGAAGATCTTGGATTTAACCTACCGCTGCTGGGGGCCTTTGTCATAAACTTCGTCATTCTTTTCGGATTACTCAGCGTAGTCTTGTACAGGCCAGTGCTCAAGATGCTGGATGAGCGGCAAGCCAAGATAAAGGAGAGTATGGAACAAGCTGAGCAGATGAAGGAACAGATGGCACGCAGCGAAGAGCAGATTAAGGCCCACCTGGGAACGGCCCGCAGAGAGGGACAAGACATAATCACCCAGGCAACGCAGATAGGGGAAAAGCTAGAAGAAGAAGCCAAGGACAAAGCACGCCAAGAAGCTGAATCCCTCATTGCCAAAGCACAGGTCGAAATAGGGCGCGAGCGGGACAAAGCGATCGACGAGCTACGCAAGGAATTCGTAGATATAGCCATCAAAGCCGCAGAAAAGGTCATCAGCAAAACGCTAGACAAGAAGAAACACCAGGAACTCATTGATGAGGCACTGGAAGAAAGCACCACATTCAAGCAGACTTAGAGGGCCGACCGCCGATGCCAGCAACAGTTTCAGGTAAACGTTACGCGCAAGCTGTCTTTCAGATCGCGCTGGAAAAGAACGCGCTAGAAAAATGGCAGCCTGACCTCAGAAGAATTGTCGAGATAACCCAGGACTCGGAACTCATGTCTCTGCTAGAGCACCCCAGACTGCCATTTGAAGCGAAAGCGAAGCTTACGCAGGGAAGACTAGGCGGGGTAAATCCGTTGGCTTTGAATCTCGCGTGCCTTCTGCTCGCCAAAGGCAGGCTCAAAAGTGCCAACCGGATTGCTGACGAATATGACCGGCTATTAGACAACTATCGTGGGATCAGGCACGCCGAAGTCATTACCGCTGTTCCACTTGATGACACAAGTGGGGAGAAGGTCAGGCAGGGTCTTGAGAACGTGATTGGAAAGAGAGTCAGTATCAGCCTTCAAGTCGACCCCAGTATTTTGGGTGGTTTTATCGCCAGAATCGACGATAGCCTCATTGATTGCAGCATTCGTAACAAGCTGTGGCAGCTAAGGAGAAGTCTGGTGGAAACCGGAAAGTAACTGCCCGCAAAGGGGTGAACGCTTATGACAACCGAAGGGCGAGATATAGTCTCAGTGATCAAAGAGCAGATCGAGCACTTTGGCACTACTGCTACAATCGTTGATGTGGGAACAGTAATCGAGATTGGCGACGGGGTTGCCCGAATTCACGGACTGCGCGGCGCCAAGTCCAACGAACTACTGGAGTTCCCCAATGGCATCATGGGGCTGGCCCTGAACCTAGAAGAGGACAACGTTGCTGCCGTTATCCTTGGTGATTACACCCACGTTAAGGAAGGGGATGAAGTCCGTTGCACTGGGAGGGTAGTTGAAGTGCCTGTGGGTGATGAGCTAATAGGACGGGTAGTCGACTCATTAGGCACCCCATTGGACGATATGGGGCCGATTAGAACAACCAGGACCAGACCCGTAGAGCGAGTCGCGGCCAATGTCGTAATGAGACAACCAGTGAACACGCCGGTACATACCGGCATAAAGATGGTGGATAGCCTAATACCAATTGGACGAGGCCAACGCGAGCTTATCATCGGCGACCGGTCCATAGGCAAATCAGCTATTGCCATCGACACTATCATCAGCCAAAAAGGGGGCGACCTCACCTGCATCTATGTAGCCATCGGACAGAAAACATCCAAGGTAGCGCAAGTAATAGACGTACTCAAGAAATACGGGGCAATGGAACATACTGTAGTGGTGGTGGCAAATGCGTCTGACCCGGCATCTTTGCAGTACTTAGCGCCTTATGCCGGCTGTGCCATCGGCGAAGAATTCATGGAACAAGGTAAAGACGCACTCATTGTCTACGACGACTTGTCTAAGCATGCCTGGGCTTACCGACAAATATCTCTAATCCTCAGACGTCCCCCAGGTCGAGAGGCCTACCCCGGTGACATTTTCTACGTTCACAGCCGACTTCTAGAACGGGCAGCTAAGTTGGCACCCGAGTACGGCGGCGGTTCTCTTACCGCCCTCCCTATTATAGAAATCCAAGCTGGAGACCTAGCCGCCTATATTCCTACCAACGTCATCTCCATAACCGACGGGCAGATCTACCTCGAAACGGACCTGTTCAATAGCGGGATTCGCCCAGCATTGAATGCTGGCCTGTCGGTGTCCCGCGTCGGTGGCAATGCCCAAACCCGAGCTATGAGACAAGTTGCGGGTAAACTGAGGTTGACCATGGCCCAATTTCGGGAACTAGCTACTTTCGCTCAGTTCGGGGCAGCGGACTTGGACAAGGCTACCCGGGATCAACTGGAGCGTGGACGGCGCGTTACCGAAGTATTAAAACAGCCTCAGTATGCTCCAATGCCCTTGGAGAAAGAAGTAGCCATTCTCTACGCCGTCACCAACGGCTACCTGGACGATGTGCCAGTCGAAAGAACCACTGCCTTTGCGCAGGACTTCCACCGTTTCATGGAAACGAATCATGCTGATGTGGGACAGCGCATCGCTACAGAGAAAGAACTCAAGCAAGAGACCGAAGAGGCTTTGAAATCAGCAATACTGGAGTTCAAACAGGGCGCAACCTATTCTGAGGAAGAGAATGATTAGCCCACGCCTTCTCCGTCGACGCATTCGCAGCATCCAGAGCACGGCAAAAATCACCAAGGCAATGGAGATGATTGCTGCTGCTAAGATGAAACGAGCCCAAGAGCAAGCGCTGCATGGGCGGCCTTATAACAGCAAAATAGGCCAAGTAATCGCTGACCTCGCCGCTGAGTCCACCACTAATGGTGCTTTGCACCCTTTGCTGGAGAGGAGAGAGGTAAACAGAATAGCAGTGGTTCACATTACGTCGGACAGAGGGCTATGTGGTGGGTTAAACGCAAACATGAACCGCCTTACAGCCACTTTCGCTATAGAACAAACTGTGCCGGTTACTCTTATCATTGTCGGGCGCAAAGGGCTGCGCTTCATGCACCGCCACGGCCGTGACATTCGGGCTGAGTTCACCAAACTCAGCGACCGTCCTACTCTGCTGGAGACTCTACCCATCTCCCATATTCTTATTGATGACTATACTACCGGCTATACTGACGTCGTATATCTAGCTTACTCTCGCTTCATCACCACGATGGTCCAAAAACCAACGCTGGAACCTTTGCTTCCCGTCGAGCCGACGGCGATACCCAAGACTGAGACCGGCGAATACATCTATGAACCTGACCCTACGTTTGTCCTGGGCCAGCTTCTTCCTCGCTTCGTGGAAATGACAATCTACCACGCCATTCTCGAAGCCATCGCCAGCGAGCAATCAGCCCGAATGGTAGCCATGCGCAATGCTACCGAAAACGCCAACGAAGTCATCCAAGAGCTGACTTTGACGCTAAACAAAGCCCGACAAGAGATGATTACCACAGAGCTCCTTGATATTGCTGGAGGAGCTGAAGCCATACGCTAGAGGAGGGGACATTTTGGCAAAGGGTAAAGTAGTACAGGTAATCGGGACAGTAGTGGATGTCGAATTCCCTCAAGAGGAACTACCGACGATTTACAACGCCATCGAAATCAATCAAGATGACAACAGAATAGTCCTTGAAGTCCAGCACCACATAGGCAACAACTGGGTGCGTTGCCTGGCTCTATCTCCCACTGACGGCCTAACAAGAGGAGCAGAGGCGATTGACACCGGAGCGCCGGTCACTGTGCCTGTAGGAAAAGCTACTTTGGGCCGGCTATTCAACGTATTCGGCCAACCTTTGGACAACCTTGGCCCAGTAGAAACCGAGGAACGTCTCCCCATACACCGCCCGCCCCCACCACTGGAGGAGCAAGAGACGACCACCCAGATGCTGGAAACAGGGCTGAAAGTGATAGACCTGATTACTCCCTTCGCTAAGGGTGGCAAGATTGGGGCGTATGGCGGGGCTGGAGTAGGCAAGACAGTCATCATAATGGAACTGATTCACAACATCGCCACCGAGCACGGCGGCTTCTCTGTATTTGCCGGTGTTGGAGAAAGGTCACGGGAAGGCAATGACCTCTGGCTGGAGATGAAACGGTCCGGGGTGCTGGAGAAAACAATGATGGTTTTTGGGCAGATGAACGAGCCGCCCGGAGTGCGTGCCCGAGTAGGCTTAACCGGGGTAACTATGGCAGAATACTTCCGCGAGACTGAAGGGCAAGATGTGCTCCTTTTCATTGACAACATCTATCGCTACATTCTCGCCAATATGGAGGTCTCGGCACTTCTGGGCCGTATGCCTTCCGCCGTAGGTTACCAGCCTACACTAGCCACCGATGTTGGTGCACTAGAAGAGAGGATCACTTCCACCAAGAGAGGTTCTATTACTTCTTTTCAGGCCATCTATGTTCCGGCTGACGACTATACAGATCCGGGGATAGTGACCACTTTTGGACACCTTGACGCCATCATTTCGCTGGAACGTTCTATCGCTGAGATCGGCATCTACCCGGCTGTCGACCCGCTAACCTCGACCTCACGCATTCTCGACCCCCAAGTCGTCGGTGAAGAGCACTACCAGGTGGCTCGAGGAATACAACGAGTCTTACAGCGCTACAAGGACCTTCAAGACATAATTGTCATACTGGGTATAGAAGAACTAAGCGACGAGGACAAAGTCACTGTAGCTAGAGCCCGTCGTATTCAGAGGTTCCTCTCCCAGCCAATGTTTGTCGCCGAAGCCTTCACCGGCAGTGAAGGCAAATACGTCCCCATCAAAGAGACGGTACGTGGCTTCAAAGAGATTCTGGATGGAAAGCACGATGAGCTTCCAGAATCGGCCTTCTTCATGGTCGGGACTATCGATGAAGCGGTGGAGAAAGGCAAGCAGCTTGAGGAGGGCTGATGTCAACCCTAAGGCTGGAGGTCATAACTGCTGAGCACCAGGTTTTCGCCGATGATGTGAATACTGTGGTCGCTCCAGGTATCCAAGGTCAGCTCGGCATCCTGCCTCACCATGCTCCTCTAATGACCATACTTGAACCCGGAGAACTATTCATTAGGAAAGAGGGCGAAGAAACATCTATGGCAATTACCGGCGGTTTCCTCGAGGTACGGCCTGATAAGGTCATAATCCTGGCCGATGCCTGTGAGCGTTCTGACGAAATAGATGTATCCCGTGCCGAGGCGGCCAAACGCCGTGCTGAAGAACTGCTCAAGACCCATCCCCCAGAAACTGATACCGCCCGGGTTGAAGCTGCTCTTCGTCGTTCGTTCATCCGCCTCAGAGTGGCGGAAAGAAGGCGCCGTAAACCGAGACCTGCACTGTGATTGAGGCTCAGCTTCCGAACTGGTGACTATGTAGCTGAACGGTAGAGACGCGCAGCAGTCACCTCGCATAGATTTGCGCGGACGTGACACGCCACCTACACTATTTCAAGCCTAACCCGAACCCCTTCCTTCGTAGCAGTGACACGAAGCAAGGTGCGCATTGCTTCAGCAACACGGCCCTGCCTCCCGATAACCCTCCCCTTGTCATCCGCGGCAACTTCTAACTTCAGCACCACCTGGTCATCATCAGTCTCTTCAGTAACCTTTACTTCTTCAGGTGCTCTGACAATGGCTTTGGCGATATATTCTATCAAGTCCTTCATGATGTCTCCTCAGTAGTTGATTTGGGTTTGGGTTTGGGTTTGGTTGTGGTTGTGGTTGTGGTTTTGGGTTTGGTTGTGGTTGTGGTTGTGGTTTTGGGTTTTGCTGACTCCGACCTCCTTACTGAGCCTGGTTTGGACTTTTGCATAACACCTGACTTAGACAGTAACCTAGCTACGGTATCCGTGGGCTGGGCTCCGCGCTTGAGCCACCCCAGCGCTTTCTCCGCATCTATCGTAAAGGACTCCGGGTCAGTCAAGGGATTGTAATGCCCGATAATCTCGATAAAGGCGCCATCACGAGGTGACCGAGCATCAGCTACTACCACCCGGTATATTGGCCTGTTCTTGGCACCTACTCGTCTCAGCCTTATCTTCACCATAATCTCCCGCTCAGGCTAGCCTCCCTTCACGGATTTTACAGGGTATTATGCACCAAGTCACAGTGACTGTCAACAGCGCTGCCCCTATCCAAACCAGCAATGAGCTCTGTTTTCTCAAAGCCATGGATGTTGCCACAGACGGACAGAGCCATTATAATCAGAGAGGTGAAAGTTCAAGAACTACACAGCTGGCAAATGAGCGTTGCCCAAGCTCAACAAATACAGCGGCGGCTGGCAAGCCAAGTATCGCATGAAACCGAGGTCGCTGGCCCTCGGTTTATTGGCGGTATTGATATATCAGCACCTGGTCCCACAGGCAACGCTCGTGCGGCGGCTGTTGTCCTCAGTTACCCTGAGTTCGAAACCGTTGAAATCGAGATAGCTGAAGACAAACTGGGGTTTCCCTATATACCTGGACTTCTGTCTTTCAGAGAAGCTCCGTTGGTACTAGCAGCTTGCCGCAAGCTGTCCACCAGCCCCGACCTCATTCTGGTAGACGGCCAGGGAATAGCCCACCCCAGACGCTTCGGGCTGGCCTCACATTTGGGTCTTCTCCTTGACACACCTACTATAGGCTGTGCCAAGTCCCGCCTCTGTGGCAGGCATGAACCGCCAGCGATTGAAGCCGGCGCCTATGCTGAGCTTGCCGACGATGGTGAGATTATCGGGGTCGCTCTCAGAACCAAGACTCAGGCGAACCCTATCTACGTCTCCATCGGTCATAGAATCGACCTACCCACCGCCATATACTGGACAATGCAATGTTGTCGCGGCTATCGGCTTCCTGAGCCGTCCCGATTAGCTCATCTTGCCGCCAGCGGTAAATTGACAACCACGCAGCATGGCGGCAAGCAGCAAAGACTATTCACTTAGTCCTCAAATCAGACTAGGAGAAACGGGAGTCAGTATGCAAGAGGAAAAAGAAAGACTAGAAGCTTTACACCGCCGAATCTCAGACACAATGGTGCATCTTTGACATTTCCAGTAAGAAAAAGGAAATCGCTAGATTGCAGACTGAGACCACCCAACCAGGCTTCTGGCTCGACTCAGCTAAGGCACAGTCTGTCATGCGTAGACTGAAAGCCACTGAGGACATTGTTGAGACCTGGGGGCAGTTGGAAAAGAAGGTGACCGAACTTCGTGACATGGCAACTTTGGCTATTGAAGAAAACGACCAGTCTCTTCAAGGGGAGATGCAACGTGAGACGGACAAGATAATCTCTCAGCTCGACGAGCTAGAAGACCGCTTAATGCTGAGCGATGAATACGATCCCAGAGACGCCATTATGGCTCTCCACGCTGGTGCTGGTGGTACAGAGTCCCAGGATTGGGCAGAAATGCTCCTCAGGATGTACCTACGATGGGCAGAGCGGCACGAGTATCAAGTCGAAATACTGGACACCTCACCAGGTGAGGAAGCTGGAATTAGGAGTGCCACTGTGGAAGTCAAAGGTGATTGTGCGTATGGCTATCTGAAGTCCGAGCACGGGGTCCACCGTCTGGTTCGTTTGTCCCCATTCGATGCCGACCACGCTCGGCATACCTCCTTTGTCCTAGTCGAAGTACTCCCTGAAGCCGAAGAAGACGCAGATATACGAATTAGTCCTGACGATTTGAAAATTGATACTTTCAGGTCAAGCGGGCCTGGGGGGCAGCATATGCAGAAAACGAGCAGCGCAGTTAGAATAACCCATATCCCCACCGGTTTGGTGGTCTCCTGCCAAAGCCAGCGCTCACAGTTTCAGAATAAAGAGAGTGCCACGAAAGTGCTTTACGCTCGTCTTCTACAGCTAGAGCGCGACAAGAGAGAGGCAGAAAAAGCCAAGCTCAAAGGCAAACGCATTGAGGCTGGCTGGGGTAACCAGATTCGAAGCTACGTCCTCCACCCTTACAGAATGGTCAAAGACCACCGTACCAACCACGAAAGCGGCAATACCGCTGCCGTGCTGAACGGAGAACTGGATGAGTTCATCACCGCCTATTTGCGGTCAAAAGTAGGAGAGGGAGAATGACTAAGCGGTTTCTTCCGATAGTCCTGGTTTCTATTCTGCTTATTACTCCAACCGTTGCTCACGCCCAGGAGGAGATTTCATTACTTGACAGCACCGCTGAGGTATTCTTTCCCTCTGCCTTGGTCTTCAATATCAAAGCTGAGAGCTCCAGCGATATTACCGAGGTTCGCCTTCACTACCAAGTTGATAAGATGAATTACGCTCAGGTTACTAGTGAAGCTTGGCCTGATTTCGCTCCGTCTCCCAAGGTGGAAACACAGTGGACATGGGATATGAGAAGAGTTAGTCTACCAGCCGGAGCGACGGTCCAATACTGGTGGACAATTGAAGATAAGGCCGGAAACACACTAATAACCACTGCTGATGTAGTTCGCTTTGACGACCTTCGGTATTCATGGCAAAGTCTGACTGAGGGACAGCTGAAGCTCTTTTGGTATGAAGGTAGTCGTTCTTTTGCCGAAGAGCTGATGGCCGCTTCTCAACAAGCGCTGGAAAGGTTGGCCCAAGATACTGGTGCTTACCCTGAAAAACGAATCAGCGTGTATGTCTATGCAGACAGCAAAGACCTGCGTAACGCCATGATTTTCCCGCGAGAATGGACTGGTGGCGTTGCTTTCACTGAATTCGGCATTATCGCCGTTGGTGTTTCCGAGGAGCAACTGGATTGGGGGAAAGGTGCCTTGGCACACGAGTTGGGCCACTCGGTAATCCACCAGATAGCCTTTAGCCCTTATGGAGCTATTCTGCCCACTTGGCTGGATGAAGGCTTAGCTATGCACGCCGAGGGTGAGCTCGATCCCTATCTTCAATCATGGCTCGAGGCGGCAGTCTCTAAGCAAAGGCTCATCTCAGTACGCAGTTTGTCCAGCCCATTTTCAGCCAAAGCTGAAGAGGCATATATTTCTTATGCTCAGAGCCAGAGCTTGGTTCAATTCCTTCTCCAAAACTATGGCAAAGACAACGTGCTCCGTCTCCTGATTCTACTGAAAGAAGGTAATAGCTGCGACGAAGCTCTCACTCAAGTCTATGGCTTCAACCAAGATGGGCTTGATGAGTTGTGGCGCGAATACATAGTCAGTCAAACAGAATCCGAATCTAGATTCGAGCCTGTGCCACCGTGGAGAGTTAGCCAGAAGGAAACCCTTCGTATAGAAGTGCCAGGCACATTGGTGACCTCAAATGCACCAACCATACCACTGGACGAGGCATTGCTTAGCAATCATATCCGTCATTCAGAGCCCATCACCCTCTGTCATTCCGAGCCCTTCACCCTATGTCATTCTGAAGGAGCAGAGCGACCGAAGAATCTCGCCCAGGGTAAACTCCCCGAGGAATGCTTTGCATTGCTCAGGACGGCGTCTGGAGACCCTTCGCTGCCGCCCAAGGTGACAAGCAAGCTCCTTCCTACCAGGGGGTCCGTGAATTGAAGAGGTCGTTTACAGTCCGCGACCTACCCCTTTCAGAACGGCCTCGGGAGAGACTTGCAAAGCTTGGGGCTGAAGCCCTCTCTGTTCCAGAAATCCTGGCCGTAATCCTGGGGCGTGGAAGCAAAGACGAGTCAGTAATGGCCATCGCTCACGCGCTGCTGCACACGTTCGGCAATCTCAAGAACATTGCTGCCGCCTCTGCGGAGGAGTTGACCGAAATAAAAGGCATGGGCCCGGCCAAAGCAGCTCAGATCAAAGCCGCCTTTGAGCTGGGCAGACGGCTAGAGAATCCCTCTGACGAGGAACAGAAACCTACGGTCAAATCGCCAGAGGATGCCATCAGGTCAGTCAAGAACATGCTCAAGGGGAAGAAAAAGGAGCATTTCCTGGTACTTTCCCTCGACACCCGAAGTCACCTGATAAAGACTCACCCAATCTCCGTCGGCAGTCTCGATACCAGCATCGTCCATCCACGAGAAGTATTCAAGGAAGCTATCTCCTCCAGTGCCGCTTCAGTTATCCTTGCACACAATCACCCTTCCGGTGACCCTACACCTTCCGAAGACGACATCAGAATAACCAAGCGACTTGTCGAAGTTGGTGAAATCATGGGCATTGAAGTCCTCGACCACATTATTGTCTGTGACAAAGACTATTTAAGTATGAAAGCCAGGAACCTACTTTGAGACTCAGAGACCGATGACAAAGGTTTGGCAACTAACATTATTACTTATTCTCCTTAGCGCTCTCGTAGCAGTGCCGTTAGCCACTGGCTGCCAGCCTGCCAGGGAACAGGCAGCACTCAATCTCTGGGATACCGGTCCAATAACGCTTGACCCAGCGATTTCTGGTGAGATGACCTCCCATACCTATATTATGCAAATCTTTAGTGGTCTGGTCCGCCTCGATGAAGGCTCAAAGCCGGCACCCGATATCGCTGAAAGCTGGCAAAGAAGCAATGATGGAAAGACCTACACCTTCTATTTGCGGGAAGGGGTAAGATTCCACGACGGTAGGGAAGTTACCGCCCAGGACTTCAAATACTCATGGGAAAGAGCTTGTAGCCCTGACACCGGTTCGCAGACAGCAGCCACCTATTTGGGCGATATCGTGGGCGTGAACAATGTGCTCGAAGGCAAGACGACAGAGATCAAGGGTGTCGAAGTTATCAATGACCGTACTCTCAAGGTCACCATCGATGCTCCTAAGGCCTATTTCCTGGCTAAGCTGACCTATCCCACCGCCTTTGTCGTTGACAAAGCCAACGTGGAGTTAGGCAAGGAATGGTACCACACGCCAAACGGGACTGGTCCGTTCGAGCTGGACAAATGGCAAGAAGACCAACTTCTGGTTCTGGAGCCAAACGAGGCTTATTATCTAGAGCCAGCCAAGATCGACCGCATAGTCTTTCATCTCCTGGCTGGTGTGCCTATGGCAATGTACGAGATGGGTGAAATCGACGTGGCTCCGGTTCACCAATACCATGTCGACCGGGTGACAGATGAAAGCGGCCCCTTCTATGAAGAACTGGCTATATTCCCCGAGTTGAGTCTTTTCTATATAGGTTTCAATACTCAGAAGCCGCCCTTCGACGATGTCAATATCCGCCAGGCTTTCTGCCATGCAGTGAACAAAGAGCGAATTATCAGAATAATCTTAAAAGGAATGATGGCCAAGGCCGATGGCATTTTGCCTCCGAACATGCCTGGCTACAACGAAAGCCTCCACGGGCTCAACTACGACATAGCCAAAGCCAAAAGCCTCATCGCCGCCTCAAAATATGGCAGCGCTGCCAATCTACCCCCGATTACAATCACCACCTCCGGCTGGGGAGGTAACATACCGGAATACCTAGGAGCCATTATCCAGGACTGGCAACAGAACCTCAATGTAGAAGTCGCTGTAAGACAGCTGGAGCCACAAATATTCCCCTATCATTTGAAGGAAGAAACTGACGAGATGTTTATGTCCGGTTGGATTGCCGACTACCCCGACCCACAGGATTTCTTGGATATCCTATTCCATAGTGGAGCTGAGTATAATTACGGCGACTATACCAACCCAGACCTAGATGCCCTGCTCGACCAGGCAGCCGTAGAACCAGACACTCCCACCAGACTCACCATGTACCAGCAAATTGAACAAGCAATGATAGATGAAGCCGCCTGTTTGCCTCTGTGGTTCGGAACGAGTTATATTCTAGTCAAACCTTATGTCAAGAACTACAGACTCGACGCCCAGGGCATTCCAAGGCTGAGCGAAGTCTATATACAGGACTAGCCGGCTTCAGGGCGCCCACAGGCCCTCTATGTCCTTTTCCGTTTTCTTTTTCAACTCGGCAGCCTCAAGAAAGCCAAGCGCCTTGTACGACTCAGCTGAGCCGTAGTCTCTGGTCTTAATCACCACCGGCATGGGTACAGCATGGCCGAAGACAAGCGCCTGCTGCTTGGTTTCCAGCTTCGACAGCACTGACTTCAGCTCACTTTTGCCCGCTACACCGGCAAGCACGCTGTCGACATCGCGTTCATCATCGAGAAGGCACGTGATCTTCGTTCCCAGTTGCGACATGATTTCATCATCGATACCGCTGGGACGTTGGTCAATCACCAGCAGAGTGACATTGTATTTCCTCATCTCA
This sequence comes from Dehalococcoidia bacterium, assembly GCA_030604795.1. GTDB lineage: Bacteria > Chloroflexota > Dehalococcoidia > GIF9 > UBA5629 > JAUVVE01. Next base: position 13,417 of record JAUVVE010000005.1, read on the forward strand.
CGGGCGATTCTGCCAAAGATGGTTCGAGTTGATAGTTCAGGATTAAGAAAGCGATGGGCTTCTTCAATGGTGATGACCAGAGGACGAGATGGTGCCATGTCCCCACCCATAGCTTTCTCGGCTTTCTCGCGATATCGGGCATAAATCCGGCGGCTAAGCAGATTAGCGACCAGAATATAAGCCGCGGAATCATCAAACCTGCCAAACTCGAGGACAACGTTTATGCCCCGGTCTAAATACTCCAAGATGCGCTGCACTGGATTGTCCACAGCATGAGGCACCAAGAAGGGGAACCGCCGCAGGCTCTCCAGCCCACGACGCAAATTACGATAGGTGCTGTCATGAATATTAAGCTTGGAAATAAGCTGCTTGCTGTCGTCTTCCTCCAAATTGAGTACGGTTTTCAACCATCTCTTATCACCGAACTCCCGTGCCAGTTGATACACCGCCTGGGTGGAAGCCTCAGTCAGGTTCAGTGTCTGCCGGAGCAACTCGATATCCTCGGGCTCGATGTCACCATAGCCTATCTTCACCACGAAATCAGTGCTGACTTTCCTCCAGCGTGAACTTTCCTCATCTAGGGCAAAGACCGCCACTTTAGACGGGAAAAGCTGCTTTAGTCCCTTTACCTTGTAGCCTTTCTCATTCTTTCCCTCCCAACCATATTCACTGTGCATATCAAAGACTAAGCTCACTGCTGCCTGCTTTTGCAGCATACCAATCAGAAGCAAGCGCGTCAGAAAAGTCTTCCCCGTACCACTCTTCCCGAATACTCCATTGGACCGGTTGACAAACTTAGACACGTCTAGACAGACCTTTGTCTCCATATCCAGCGGAGTCCCGACATGAAACCGCCTGTCGTCTTCAGCACCGAAAACCAACTCCACATCGCGCTGCGAAGCCAGTTTCACCTCAGAGAAATGGGTCGGTACCGTCTTTACTGGCTGAGGCCCCTCGAGAATGCTTACCGCGTCCCCACCGATGGTCAACATCGGCAAAACGCGAAGCTTGCCATAGGTGGTCGTACCAGCGATTACCTCGGCGATAAAAGGGTCAGCAACATCAGGCGGCGTAGTCATCGCTCTGGGATCAAGAGCCTCCAGGCTAACGTCAGTAATCATGCCAAAGAAACGGCGTTTCTCCCCCTCAATAGCTACGTAGCGCCCCACCACCATATCCTCTACCGAAATCGAAGCATCGAGCTTCACATCCACGCCTCTGGTCAGAGAACCGGAAACCACGGTGCCCAGACGGGTTCGTTCATCAAGATTCTGCTCAGCCATTATCTAAGCCTCTTGAGAACAGAGTTCAGTCTTAAAGCATCACCACCCAGCAGCCGAGCCAGCTCCTTGCCAGCTTTAACCAGAAAAGCGTGGGAATCAGGATAAGCCCGGCTGAAACAGCGAAGACAAGCGGCAACAACCTCGTCTACAGAGACCGATAACCTGGCATCGATAACCAAGCCCAGGAAATCCAAAGATTGAGCAAACCCCTGGACTTCTTCAAGCTGACAAATATAGACAAAGCCGTGGATGGGTGCTGGCATCGGTGGTAGATAGTGATGCAAGCCGTCACCCTGACGATGCCCAACAACCAGGACCCTAAAATCAGTGCTCAGCAGTCTAGCTAGCTGAGGATTGGCCCGAAAGACCTCGTCCTGTGTTTCCATCTGCTCGCCTCGAGCAATCACACGTCGCCCTGGGTCGAGGCTATGAGTTTCAACATCGTAGACAATGCCGAAGATTTCGCAAAGCTCACCCTCCGTCTTCACCAAACTACCCAACGCAGGCCCCTGGTCAAGCTTGTAACACTGAGCCACGAACTCGGCGCTACTAGCTTCAATAACTTCAGCTACTTTGGTTCCTAAATCCATCTGGTTCTCTTGCTTTGCTGCTTAGCTGAGCTCTCCAGCCACATCCCACCTTCAGCTAAAGCCTGCTCCACCAGGGCCCAGAATTGCTCGCGGTCAGCGCCCGTCACTACTGCTTTTTCGTGGGCTTCGCTTAGGGCAACTGGATAGCCCAGTCCACGCCAACATTGGTCCAAAACCGCTGAATGAACCAGCTCAACCAGCTTCTTGTCCTCGGCCACCCAAAGAGGAATTTCCACCCGCGCTATCTCTCCGTCGAGTTTGATATAGAAGAAATTGACCTGATGAATCCCATAATGCTTCTCCACCACCGAGGATCGACTGCCGAATATGGCTGACCGCTCCCCGGAAGCCAACAAACGACCGAAAAGGTCACGGTCAAGTAGGCCGCCAACAGCATCACATTCCCTGCCCTCAAGTCTGCCGGGGCAATAATGGTCACAGTCTACTGGCTGGTGGGGACAAACAGCCAGACGTAACGCGTTGACCACGTCAGTGCTGCGGGGGAAGCTAATATAACTAGCTATGGCCAGTTGCATATTTCGGCTCAACTCCCTTAGTTCATCAAGATGCTTCAAGAGGCCATCGACCAGAAGGTCATCTGTAACAAAATCAGGATAAGCTTGTCCGGCCAAGCCCCACAGGATAAGCGAGCCGTCAAGCAATGCCACGACGGGCAGGTCTACTTCCAATTCGCTGGCGCGCTCAGCTAAGAAACGGCACTCTTCAACGCTACGCTTCACTCCCAGGAGCGGCCCTTCTATCGGAACCTGCCGACCATCCGAAGAAGAAATGACCACCTCCTCGTCTTTGAAGTAAAGGAGCGGCGAAGCGGAGAGGCAGGCATCAGCATCCTGACCATACCGCAGCTGGGCAACGCCGATGTTTATCAGAAAGCAGTGAGCCGAGTGGTGACGGTCAACGTCGATGTGAGAACCATCACTAGCCAGAACAACGTGATTCTCGGGACAAGGTGGTACCGACTGATGGAGGCCAATACTTTCCCTTAAACCGGCTACCAGCCAGGTAGTCTTGCTCGTCTCGATCCTTTGTCTCAGCTCATCAAGCTCGAC
>JAUVVE010000077.1 GCA_030604795.1 Dehalococcoidia bacterium
ACAGCGGAATGAAATATGCGGAAGTGGCGGTCAATTCACCTATAGCTCAACGCCGTAGCTTCTGTTACTCGATACCATCCTACCTGACGGTTGACGTTGGGCAAGCTGTCTGGGTGCCTTTCGGCTCTAAAGTCCTTCAGGGTGTCGTTGTCGGGCTCGTCGATTATCCTTCAGTTGAAATCACCAAGGACATCAGTGGCATCATCGTATCTCCCGCCTTATTGTCTTCGGGGCAGGTTAGGCTAGCCCTGTGGCTAAGTGAGCACTATCTCGCACCTCTTTTTGACGCTGTAGCTTTGATGTTGCCGCCAGGCTTTGAGCGACGCCTAGTCACTTTCCTCCAACTTCTACCAGATGCCGCAGAGTCCTCGAGCCTCAGTTCAGAGCAGAGACAGGTTACCGGCCTTCTTGAGGGCAGGGATAAGGTCAGACTCAGTGAGCTAGAGCGGAAGCTGGGGAAGAGGAAAGCTGAGCTGATTGTTCAGCAGCTCCTGCGACGTCGTGTGGTGACCAAGCACCAGCAGCTAGAAGAGACTAGAGTGAAGCCGAGGTTGGTGCCCCAGTTGAAGCTGCAAATTGATTCCAGTAAGGCTGAGGCAGAAGTTGGTCAGCTCAGGAAAGCGAGGGCTCACAAACAGGCGGCAGTAGTTGATTTCCTGGCCAAGCAGTCTCGACCGGTTTCCTTGGGTGAGCTTAGGAAGTCTGTTGCTTGCCACAAGGCGGTGGTCGAGTCTCTAAGGAATCGTGGTTTGGTTTCCGTGGTGGAAGTTGAGGTTAGGCGTGACCCTTTGGCTGGCCTTGGCGTTACTTCAGCATTGCCGCCGAAGCTTACTGCGTCTCAGGAAGCAGCCTGGCAGAAGATCAGGACTTCCTTGGTGCAACAGGCTCGGAACAAGTCGCCGTCGGTTTTCCTGCTTCACGGTGTTACTGGCAGTGGCAAGACTGAGATCTATCTTCGCTCTCTGGCTGAAGTTGTGGCGCAAGGCAAGCGAGGCATTTGTCTTGTTCCGGAGATTGCGCTGACCCCTCAGACCATAGAGCGCTTTGCCTCTCGTTTTCCCGACCGCGTGGCTGTAATTCACAGTGGACTATCTTTGGGTGAGCAGTATGATGAATGGCGTCGCATAAAGGAAGGCGGCTGTGATGTGGTCGTTGGCCCGAGGAGCGCCCTTTTTGCACCTCAGCCTGACCTCGGCTTGATAGTCCTTGATGAGGAGCATGAGTGGACCTACAAGCAGTCAGACAAGTCACCGCGATATCATGCTCGGGAAGTGGCCACTGAACTCGCCGAACTCAGTGGAGCGGTAGTCATTTTGGGCAGCGCTACGCCCAGCGTGGAGACTTATTACCGGGGACAGCACGGGGAATATCAGCTTGTCGAGCTAAAGGAGCGCATTACTCCTCGCGGTCCATCGCCTTTGCCGGAAGTCGAGGTTGTGGATTTGAGGGATGAACTCAAAGCTGGGAACCGGAGCCTGTTCAGTCGTTCTCTATTTGGAGCCATGGCTGAGGCTTTGGCTCACCGTGAACAGATAATCCTGTTTCTTAACCGGCGTGGCACGGCGACCTTTGTTCAATGTCGGGATTGCGGCCTTGTTCTAGGTTGTCGGCGCTGCTCAGCCGCTCTCACCTATCACTCGACAGGAAACAAGTTGATGTGTCATCATTGCCGTTATTCATGTCAATTACCTCCAAATTGCCCCCAATGTCTCGGCCATCGGCTAAAGCTATTGGGCATAGGTACTCAGAGAGTAGAAGAAGAAGCCAAGCGGCTTTTTCCGGAATCCCGAATTCTTCGTTGGGATAGGGATGTAACTTCCAGGAGGCGAGCGCATGGAGAGATACTGGCGAAGTTTCGAGCTCGTGAGGCTGACATACTTATCGGTACTCAAATGGTGGCCAAGGGATTGGATTTGCCGTGGGTGACACTAGCTGGAGTAATAAGTGCTGATACTGGCTTGAATTTGCCTGACTTCCGGGCCGGCGAACGCACTTTTCAGCTCTTATGCCAGGTTGCTGGTAGGGCCGGGCGTGGCTTCATAGCAGGGAGGGTGATTATTCAGACTTACAGTCCGGAGCATTACGCTATCCAGGCAGCATCTGAGCACGATTATCTGGCCTTCTATGGCCAGGAGATAGAATACCGTCGTGAGTTTGGTTATCCACCTTTCAGCTACTTGGCCCGTCTTACTTTCAGTCATACCAATGCTGTCACGTGCCACAGAGAGGCGGAGAGAATGAGCCAGTCGCTCATCACGGAAAGAGACAGGAGAGGCATACCTGACTTGAGGTTAATCGGGCCAGTGCCAGCTTTCGTACCTCGTCTGCGGGGACGTTATCACTGGCAGGTAGTCCTTTGTGGGACTGCTTTGGCTGAGTTCCTGAGCGATGTAGTCTTCTCTCAGGGCTGGGTCGTGGACATTGACCCGGTGGGTATGGTCTAATGGGTTAGAGAATGGCTGTTCGTTCCATTTGCGTCTTACCTGAGCCTGTGTTGCGGCAAAAGGCCAGGAAGGTACCCACTATTGACAACTCCGTCGAGCGACTTATTGACGACATGATAGATACTATGCGGGGGGTTTCTGGCGTCGGTTTGGCTGCGCCTCAGATAGGCGTGCCGCTCAGAGTAGCCGTGATTGAGATGCCGGGCGAGGAGGTTATCACCTTGATTAACCCCGAGATAGTCAAAAGGCAAGGCGAGCGTCTGATAGGTGAAGCTTGTCTAAGTGTCCCTGGCTATCAAGGAGAACTCAAGCGCTCAGTCTGGGTCAAGGTGAAAGCACAGGACAGGCGTGGGAGGTACATCCGTCTCAAAGGTGAGGAACTTCTGGCTCAAGCTCTGGAGCACGAGATAGATCACCTTGATGGCATCTTGTATGTTGACCGTGTGGAGAGCGGCGGATTGTGGAAGTCGGTGCCTGCAGAGAGCCCAGAAGAGCTTTAGTTTCCGTCTTCAGTTATCCATTCTCAGAACGTTTGGCAGTTTGTCCTCTTGATCTGGCTCAGCGCGACGAGCACACAATCTCTATTCATCCCATTCCATCTCAACAACGAATCTGCCGGTTAGGCCTTCCAGGTCCACCTGATAGAAGCCGGGCGTATCTTTAGCCAGTTCAAATGCCACCCTCTGGCTTCCACCCGGACCCAGGCTGACTTCTTCTACGCTCTCGGCGATGCCCTTCATTTTCAGTACCACACTATAAGAGCCTGCGACCTCGCCGGTGTTAACCACCACCGCGCTGATCACAACAGTGTCTCCCTGTTTGACTCTTTCAGGTGAGACAACCAAGTTGCTTACAGAGAAACTTGCCGGTATCAAGGCGATGACAGTGAATGTGCCTGCCAGACCATCTACCTCCGCGTAGTAGGTGCCGGGAGTATCCTTGGTTATGCTGAAGACAGCCGCTTGGCTTGTTCCGGGAGGGATGACTAACTCGTCGATACCTTCGACCACACCGCCGATTCGCAGTACCAGGCTATAACTACCTGATTCAGTGCCGCTGTTAGCTACCACGGCACTGATGGTTACGGGGTCTCCTTCTTTGACTTGGTTGGGTGTGATGGTAAGATTGCCCACGGAGAATATGGGTCTGGTGGTGGGTGGCACGTGCGGAGCTGCTGCAGGTCCCGGCGTTGGAGACGGGGTTGGAGTGTGAGCGGCGCTTGGCGTTGCGGTCGGAATTGGACTTGGCGTTGCGGTCGGAATTGGACTTGGTGTTGCAGTTGGGGTTGGGATTGGTGTTGGCACGGCCGCTGACGGTGCTCGCCTGCTCGTCCCTCTGGTCTTCGGCACTGCGCCAGCTTTTTGCCGACCGGGCGGTATGAGAACTAGCACTATAATGAAGAGAACCAATACGCCGATTATGGCACCAATAATTGCCCACAGGTACGGAGGGAATACGCCCCAGAACGACTTCTTTACCTCGAAAGAATTCTGCAATCCATGGACATCCACTACGTACTGACCCTCTTCATACCCGGTCACTTCGAAGAAGACCTCTTGGGGGTCCGCAAGTTTATCGGCATCGAAGCCTACTTGCTTAGTCTCTCTTACTAAATCATCTATCTTCAACACTACATCATAAGTGCCCTCGGCATCTGCCGTGACTGAGACAGTGACGTAGACGGTTTCTCCCTCTTTGGCAGACGTCGGCTCGACGGTCAAACTGGTCACCTGAAGCCCGTCTTGCGCACTGACCCAACTGGCGGTAGCCGGGACAAAGGCTACGCTTAGAATCAGCAGTACCAGCAAGAGTATTTTCTTCATCTTTGCCACCAAGGTGCACCTACGGTCAAGCTGGTTAATACTGTACGACAAAACTGACCATAAATCAATAGGCCAAGAGAGAGATATTGCTCGGTGGCCTCTTGTTTTGTCATCCCGAGCCCCATTGTGGGTGGAAAAGAGACGCTAAGACCCTTCTTGTTTGGGAAACAACTGAGCGGTGATGTAGAGGAATGCACTGGGGTATTCGAGTTGCCGAAGTTGGGGGTAGTGTGTAGTGACTGCGGCAGTGCTGGGCCAAGTTGGTGTCTAAAGGCGGCCTGTCGGCAGTTTGACATCGGCCTGGCTTAAGCTATGGAGACGGGAATGCAGCCTGAGAAGACCGATCAGCAAGGGTCTTAGAGACGGGCTTGACGAACCTGTAGCCGAGCCCGCGCTCGGTGGTGAGCATTTTCGGTTCGCCAGGGCCGTCTTCTAATTTGTTCCTGAGGCGCTGGATGTACACCTTGAGATATTCGGTGGCATCCGAGTATTCCTCACCCCAGATTCTCTCTAGCAGGTAGCGGTGGCTTAACGTCTTCCCCTGGTTTCGGACCAGATGATAAAGCAGGTTAGACTCGATCCGGGTGAGTTTTACCACATCGCCTTTTCGGTACAGGCAAGGGGTAGCAAAATCGATTTTGAGGGCAGGGCTGATAACTACCTCTTCGGCGTCTTTGAGTTGTGGCATGGTGGTG
>JAUVVE010000011.1 GCA_030604795.1 Dehalococcoidia bacterium
AGCGCAGCCAGCAGAGCTGCTGCTCGGGTTGTGAATGTGGCGTGTCGCCCTCAGCCCTAGCTGAGGCTGTGGGATACTCAAAGCAGGATTTGGAAGGTATCCCGGAGGAAGCATCAATGGGATTGGGATGTGGCAATCCTACAGCTATCGCTGAGCTAAGGGAAGGAGAGACGGTGTTGGACCTGGGCTCGGGAGCTGGAATGGATGTCTTCCTGGCAGCCAACAAGGTTGGTCCCACGGGAAGAGTCATCGGTGTGGATATGACCGAAGCCATGATCGATAAGGCAAACGCCATTGCCAAGAGCAACGGCTATGAGAATGTGGAGTTCCGCCTGGGTGAGATTGAGAACCTTCCTGCAGAGGATAACTCTGTGGATACACTTATCAGTAACTGCGTTATTAATCTCTCTCCGAACAAGTCCAGGGTCTTCAGTGAAGCCTATCGAGTCCTTAAGCCGAAAGGAAGGCTTGTTGTATCCGACATAGTCGCGGAGCGTGCGCTGCCGGACGGGATAAAGGAAGACCTTGACGCTTGGGCGGGATGTATCGCCGGAGCCTTGGAGAAGAATGAATACCTGGAGGAAATAAGGGGGGCCGACTTTGCTGATTTGCAGGTGGTCCCTAATGGTGAGTTTCACGCCGCGGATCCCAGGAGCGGAGAGACGGTGAAGCTCCTGAGCATCAGCGTCAAAGCATACAAACCATGATCAGGCTGCATAACCCGGTGAAGTTCGGCGACCGACGGAAGTGACTGCGCTATGAAGAAAATAGCTATAGGCACAATATGTGCGCTGCCGTTGATAACCGCCGCGATTCTTGTCCTGGCCGCCCGTGAGGCGCCCCCGGAGTTCGAAGTGACGGCCATAGGCGTTGAGCCACGACAAGTCACGGTCGGCGAGACAGCGATTATCCGGGCCGAGGTAAGAAACAGCAGCGGTAGCGAAGGCACATATGACGCGGTATTGTCTGTTGACAGGACAGAGGCAGATAGGAAAGATTGTGCGCTAGCCCCCGGCGAGACCGTGATAATGACCTTCTCGCTGGTCATGGATGAGCCGGGATACCACGAGATCGCCGTTGGCAACCGGAGCACAGCCTTGTCAGTCCTGGAACCACCACCGCCAGCCTTCAACGTCTCCCAGCTGGAGATTGACCCGCAGTGGGTTGACGCCGGAGAGGAGACTACTGTCACTGCCAGGATAGTGAACACCGGCGGAACCAAGGGCAGCTACATCGCCAAGCTGACAATAGATGGTACAACTGAGCAGACAGCGGAAGTAACCTTATCTCCCGGGACACACCTCACCGTGACCTTCCTGGTTACAGTGGATGTGCCCGGGAACTACATGATTGGCGTGGGCGAGCTTACCGGGGAATTGGCAGTGTTCCAGCCAGTGGAACCAATCGTTATCAAGATTAAGCCGTATGAGCCCTCCGCCCAGAGTCGTTGCGACACTCCGGGGGGCTGACCTTAGAGCAACCGGGGCCGTGTGCCTACTTCGCTGAGGGAATAGAAAAAAGGAAATAGAAGAACGGGAGGCTACTGAGCATTGCGGTAGAAGCACCCAAGAGCTTCCCCACCACCCTGACTGGCCAAGCTCCGGAAAAGCGGCCGAACACCGACATGAGTTGGCGGTATGTAATAAAGGGGAATCAAATTGAGCAGTTGGCGATTAACTCCCCAGTCTGAATTGGCGATTCTCTTGACTGTCGCAGTGACGCTTCTTGGCGCGGCTTGCACGACATCTACGGCACCCGAGCCCGAGAATCAACCTCCCGTCATTCACTCTGTAACAGCTCCAAGTGAGGTTCTTGCTTCAACTGAGTGCCGGATTTCTTGCGAAGCTACCGATGCCGACGGCGATGACCTAAGCTACCTATGGTCAGCCCCCGATGGCGGCCTCCTTGAAGGCAAAGAAGAAAGCGTTGTCTGGAGTGCCCCCGATGTTGTCGGCAACTATACTATAAGGGTTGTAGTAACCGACGGCAACGGCGGGGAAGCTACCGACTCTCTGACTGTCAGGGTGACATCTGAGCCTAACCAGCCCCCGGCCATCACCGCCTTGGTTGTCACGCTACCTGACCAATCCTCAATCACCGTAGGCCAGGCGGACGAGCAAATAACAGTTGGCCAGTTGAACACAGCGGAGGTTCAGTGCAATGCTGAGGACGCAGACGGCGACCAATTGAATTTCGTTTGGTCGACTACAGGGGGCAAGATTCACGGAGAGGGAGACCGGGTTGGGTGGATCGCCCCTGGCCAAGCCGGGGATTACATACTCACAGTCACCGTAACCGATGGCAGAGGTGGCAAGGCTGAAGCCGGTATGCGTTTTGAAGTGCCCTGCTGTGGGCAACGATAGATCATCATTTGCTGCATGTGGTAACGGACCTCATCCCCCGGCGATGACGGTGACTACAGTCAACTCATCACCGTCTTTCACTGGCTTGGCGAATTCCTCTGGATACGAGCTTTCTGAGTTGACGTAGATGTCGTAGAAGCTGAGCAGCTTGCCTTCGTCATCACACAGCCGCTGCTTAATACCAGGGAATTGAGCCTCCAAATCATCGACGCATTCGCCAATTGTCCGGCCAACCACCTGGACAACCTCTCGCCCACCGGCGGACTTTCTGAGATAAGGGTGCAGCCTCATCTTAACACTCACGTCTGCCCTTCGAAAACACGATTTGCCTCTCCAAACCGGTCAATTTCACTATGTAATGGTCAACCGGCCTACTCTTTGCCACCCCCAGCCGCATTGTAATAAGCGGATACTGCACACGCGAGCCCACCGGCTCCAGCAACGACAACCCTTCCCTTCGTTACGCGTTCTAGTCCGTCCTTTGCCAAACCCTCAGTCATCACCCGTCTTTCCTGCGTCTGCCAGCTATGGCTCGCAGCCCTACCCGTTGCCACTGCCTCCACAAACCCGCAGTCTCTGTCTCACAGTCACATCCACTTGATAGCTACCAGTACCTCGTCCTTACTAGTCGTTCCACGAGCAGACCAATCCTACACACGATGCAGGGAATTGTCAAAGGCACTCTGGAGCCGGAGCCTCCGAGAATGCTGCCTGTCATTACAAGCTGAAGCCCCGGGCCAAGCAGACGGCCGAAACTGTAGCTACGTTCATATTTGCATCCGCCTCTTTGTTTGCATTATGATACTACCGTAGCGGCGGTCGAAATGGACATCAGTTCCCTCATAACGAGAATCAAACAATACCTGCCCCCTGAGAAAGTCGCCCTGGTTGAGGCAGCTTACAAATTCGCTCTAGATGCGCATCAAGGCCAGGTGCGCAAATCCGGCGACCCGTATTCAGACCACCCTTTGCAGACAGCTATTACGCTGGCTGACCTTCAGCTTGATGCCGCCACTCTGGCAGCAGCTCTACTCCACGATGTGCCCGAAGACTGCGGGGTGCCCTTGACCAAGATCGAGGCTGAATTTGGCTCCGAAGTGAGCAAGCTCGTCGACGGCACTACCAAATTAAGCAGACTATCATGGCGGAGAGGTGAAGCCAGCAAGCGGGAATCTCAAGCTCAGAACCTGCGGAAGATGCTGATCGCCATAGCAGAGGATCTAAGGGTAGTCTTCATAAAGCTGGCCGACAGGCTACACAACATGTATACTCTGGGAGCGCTATCCACAGAGAAACGGCGCAGCATTGCCCAGGAGACGCTAGAAATATATGCCCCCCTCGCCCACCGCCTAGGGATTTGGGAGCTAAAGTGGCAACTGGAGGACTTAGCCTTCCGTTACCTGGAGCCACGACAATACCACAAAATCGCTCGCCTGGTCGCCACCCGTCGGGCAGAACGAGAGGCATTCATAGCTGAGATAACGCGGATGTTGAGGCAAGAACTGGATAAAGAGAGTATTAAGGCAGAAACCGCCGGTAGGCCGAAGCATATATACAGCATATACAACAAGATAAACCGATACATGGCTCAAGGCAGAGACTTCGACGACATCCACGACTTGTTGGCCGTCCGCGTACTGGTGGATACGGTCCCAGATTGCTATAAAGCCCTGGGGGTCATCCATAATCTGTGGCATCCTCTTCCCGAGGAGTTCAACGACTTCATTGCTAACCCCAGAGACAACGAGTACCAGTCCCTGCACACCACTGTGTTATGTCAAGGTACCACCCCACTGGAAATACAGATTCGCACATACGACATGCACCGCATCGCTGATTATGGAGTAGCTGCCCACTGGCGCTATAAGGAGTCTGCCAAGCAGGATACCCACTTTGAGGACAAGATAGCCTGGCTGCGACAGCTCATCGAGTGGCAGAGCGAGCTTGGCACTGAGGAATTCCTCGAATCGCTCAAGACGGACGTCTTTATCGACCAGGTCTTCGTCTACACACCCCAAGGCGAGATAAAAGCTCTGCCCAAGGGCGCCACGCCCCTGGATTTCGCCTATCAAATCCATACAGAGCTGGGACATCGTTGCATTGGCACCAAGGTGAATGGCAGGCTCGTACCGTTGAACTACCAGCTTAAGAACAGCGATATTATGGAAATCATGACCACCAAAGCCAACAGAGGACCGAGCTTAGATTGGCTCAATCCCGACTTGGGCTTTGTCAAGACCTCTCATGCCCGCGAGAAAATCCGACAGTGGTTCAAGAAGCAAGAGCGAGCCCAGAATATTGAACGCGGTAAGGAGACCCTGGACAGGGAACTGAAGCGGCTGGGCATAAGTCTGGGCAATTCTGAAGAAACAGCACGCCTGTTCAACTATGAAAGCTTTAATGACTTTCTGGCAGCTCTTGGCTACGGTGGTATCACTCCTCACCAATTGGCGCTCAAATTGGCTGGCGAGCCAGAATCGCCCCCAGTCATAGCCAGAACCCGACCCGCTGAAAAGACCACTACCGCGGCAATTCAGGTGCTGGGTGTCGGTGACTTGCTTACTCGCCTAGCCGTTTGTTGCCATCCCTTGCCCGGCGACAACATCACTGGCTATATCACTCGCAGTCAGGGGATTACCGTGCATCGCCGAGATTGTGTCAACGTTAGGAAAGTGCAGGAGAAAGAGCGGCTAATCGGGGTAAGCTGGGGAGAGGTTCAGGAGGTATACCCCGTCAATGTCCAGATCGATGCCTCGGACAGAGTCGGCTTGCTTCGAGACATAACGACTGTTGTCGCCGAAGCAAAGGTGAACATAGCCAGTATCAGCACGATGTACCAGAATGATGTGATGTCCGTATTTGCCACTCTTGAAATCGCCAACATGCCGCAGTTAACTCAACTGCTATCCAGGATCCAGGGTGTGCGTGCCGTTATAAGCGCAACCAGAACCCAACAAGCCAAGGCCAGTCTCAGTTCTTGAGAAAGGAGGCAGGATTGCCCAGGAGTAAATCAGCACAGAAAGCAGCGCGGGCAGCGGAAAAAAGACGACTCCGCAACAAGTCAGTCAGAAGCGCTACCAAGACCAGCGTGACTCAGGCTGAGAAGCTTATCCTCAGCAACGAGCTCGAATCAGCACGGCAAGCAGTGGCAGCTGCCACAAGTGTTCTTGACAAAGCTGCGAAAAAGGGAGCTATGCACCCTAACACAGCCGCCAGGCGCAAGTCACACTTGAACAAGAAACTCAATCAAGCTCTCCTATCCAGCGCCGCCGGCGAACCACAGCCGACGGACACTGACACAGCCTAGAAGCGGTCTGGCGTCCCGAATATCGGCACAAGTGACCTTGAAGGAGTACCCGACTAACGCCAAGAAACGGGAATCGGCAGATGCCGTGATGCAACATGCTCATACCGGTTCAGGCAATCTGGCCTTTCAAGGCAATATCATAAGGGCGGTTTGTCAGTTGACCTAGGGAAAATGGTTGATTTGACTTTAAACATCGAACTAGTGTAAAAGTAGGCAGATGCTCGTTTCTCAGTTTCAGGCTGTTGGCCGTGACCTCTGTGCCCGAGGGCTGGTCTCTTCTCACAGTGGTAATCTCAGTATCAAGCTGGGCGAGCGCCTGTTCATCACTCATCGAAACAGCATGCTAGGTTGCCTTGCGGAACAGGACCTCGTAGAGACCGGAGTCAACAAGAATGACCGGTCCACACCTCTTGCCTCAACTGAACTGGCAGTCCACCGCTCCATTTACCAGCATACATGCGCATCGGCTATAGTCCACGCTCACCCCGCCTACGCGGTTACTCTGTCTTTTTCTGAACGGGAAATCGTTCCGTGTGACGTCGAGGGGAATCTGCTGCTGCCAAAGGTGCCGGTTCTCGGCTGGGGAATGACAGTGAAGCCGGGAGAACTTGCCGTGGAAATCGCCGATGCACTCAACGAATACAAAGCCGTCTTGGTGCGTGGTCATGGTAGCTTTGCCGCAGGTCAATTACTCGAGGAAGCCTACCACTACACCACAACACTGGAAGAGAGCTGCCGCCTTTTGTACTTACTCAAGACCCTCGGAATAAGTCTTCGTTAGCCCTCCCCAATGGGCGAGCATTTAGAAGCTGAAGGGCTACGTCAAGGATATAACCGATGAACGTCAGAGCCAGCTGGCAAACCTGGGCCGTTCACGATGCTAACTGCGCCGGGTCTTGACCACCTTGGAATAAGCTGGGGTGCACCAGTCAAGGTACTTGGGGTTCTTGCCCTTTATGACTCCGAAGTAGAGCTCCTGCAATTCCTTGGTCAGCTTCCCGATTGCCCCGCTGCCTACCGGACGCTCGTCCACTTCAATAATGGGGCAAACATGAGCGGCGGTGCCGGTAAAGAACGCCTCCTCGGCAGTGTAGAGTTCACTACGGTCAATCTGCCTCTCCACGGTTGCTATGCCCAACTCCTTTTGAGCCAGTTGCATCACCGTATCTCTGGTAATACCCAATAGGATGTTGTCCGAACTCGGCGGCGTTACTAGCTTGCCCTCCAGCACAAGAAAAATATTCTCCCCACTGCCTTCAGAGACATGGCCATCCTGTGTTAGCAGGATAGCCTCATCGAAACCTCGCTGGTTGGCCTCGGTCTTGGCCAAAGCACTGTTTACATAAATGCCGGTAATCTTACCACGGGCCGGAATCATGCTGTCATCAATGCGCCGCCAGGAAGAGGTACAGCAGCGAACCCCCTTCTCAGCATCAAGATACGCCGGCAAAGTGGCAACAATGATCAGAAAGTCATCCTCCAAATCGTGGAGGCGAACTCCGATTTGTTCAGAGCTTTTGTAGGCCAGCGGACGGATGTAGACATCTTCACGGTAGCTGCTTCTTTCCACGAGTTCCACAGTCAATTTGCACATCTCGTCAGCTGAGTAAGGGAGGTCTATTTTCAAGATCCGGCAGCCTTTGTGCATGCGTTCATAATGCTCTTTGACACGAAAGAGCAGCATTTGCTCCTGCTCGTCATTCCATTGGCCCCGAATGCCTTCAAAACAGGCAGTGCCATAATGCAGGGCGTGGGTTAGAATCCCGATTTTGGCTTCAGCGAGGGGCATGAATTGCTTGCGGAAAAAAGCATACGGAGCCATCGCTACTCTCCTTCTCTCCAAGTCTTGATTAGAAACTGGCCTTAATTATAACTTCCGCCTTTGGCAAAGACAAGCCTTCCGCCAGAACGACGGTAGTTGCAAAATCTAATCACCTTTCTCACCAGCGAATACATCTCTGAGGGCCAAGGCGCTTCCGGTTTGGATGGAGCCAAAACCATACCTTCTGCGGATGCGGTCGATAGCTCTATCTAAGTGTTCCGACCGCTGGGATGTCGAATCAAAGAGATTAAGCTGCTTGCCACCACCAACCAAGTTCGACACCCCAACGCCGAGAAGGCGCACCGCTTTCCCCTTGCCAGACAAAGCCCGGTCAAGCAGCCGAGTGGCTCCCGCAAAGATAATGTCATCCGCATCAGTAGCTTCTTTCGAACCCAGGTGGCGGGTGATAGTCTCAAAATCGGCATATCTGAGTTTGAGCATTATACTTCTGGTTTGCTTATTGTGGCGGCGCAGCTCAGCACCGACTAGCTCGCAGAGATAACGCAAGATAGCCTGAAGAAGGCGGTGGTCTGAGGTATCTTGGGCGAAAGTGGTCTCTCGGCTAATAGACTTCGTCTCACCCGGCGGCTTCACTTCCCGATTATCTATGCCATTGGCATAGTGGTAAATCGCTGTCCCCGCAGTGCCGAAGTGGCTCTTGACAAACTCAGGCGTCAAAGCTGCCAGTTCGCCAACAGTAGTTATCCCCATCGCCCTCAATGCCTGCTCGGTCTTTCTGCCAACGCCAGGCAACCTGGCCACAGGCAGAGGCGCCAAGAAGCCCTTTTCCTGTCCCGGAGCCACTTCAACCAATCCGTCGGGCTTACCCAAATCAGAAGCAACCTTCGCCACTATCTTGCAACCGGCCACACCCACTGAAGCAGTCAGCCCAAGTTCCGTCTTAACCCGCTCTTTTACAGTCAGCGCCAGCTGGCGAGGTGAGCCATGAACATCACAGCCGGTGACATCGAGGTAAGCCTCATCCAGCCCCGCCGGCTCCAAGTGGGGGGAGTAATCGGCCAGGATTGTCATCAATCTGGACGAAACCTCTCGGTACCGGGAAAAAGTACCCTGGAGGAAAATAGCTTGCGGGCAGAGACGATAAGCCTCGCCCAGAGGCATGCCAGCCCGAATACCGAAGGCGCGTGCTTCATAGGAAGCCGAAGCTACTACGCCGCGGCGGTCGGGCCGACCACCAACTACAACCGGCTTGCCAGAAAGCTCTGGGGCGAGCGCCTGCTCCACAGAAACAAAGAAGGCATCCAAATCAATATGGAGAATGCGGCGAATCACGGTTCAAGGACAATTATAGGTCAGACGCGGAAAGCCAACAAGCGCCATTCACAAAGCTACCGTATACAAAAGGCTAACCCCAATGTAGCTTCTTTCCCTCTTCCCCAGGAAAAAATACGAAGTCCCGAGCACGAAATACTAAACAAATTCAAGGTCTGCAAATTCAAGACATTTAGAGATTTGAAATTAGGATTTCTCCCAGATGGGAGGGTGAGGGTGAAATGCCTACTTACTAAGGTGCCTCGCCCTTCAGAGAAACTCTGGGAGTGGCACCTTCTTGGAGTCCTTTCCAACCTGCTTGAGCGCCTCGCTACGTAGTGTCTCCAAGCGCGACCACAGTTGCTGGCGTTCTTCTTCAGACAGAGAAGACAGCGTTGCACGGACTTCCTTGGGCAGCGCGACTGATTATAAGCTCGTCGTCCCTTCTCAGTCATTGTGAGTCTTACCATGTTCTTCCTGGGCAAATCCTTCGTTTTTCTTCACCAACCCCATCTTCTCCATCCTCTGCAGGATCCCTGTAACCATGTGAGGCCTTCTCAGTATCCACCGTGATACCTGGGCTGGCGTTGCCTCGCCTCCGATTGCCTGAATAGCAAACAGAACCTCAGCCTGCATGGTCGTGATGTCGTACTCCCGCAGTTCGTTCTCCCTAGCTTCGAAGATCATGCCGCTCGTCTGATGGAGCAACACCCACAACTTGTAATCCTGGTGTACGTCTGCAATGTCTGCCACAACTTCTCCTCTCCGTAATCGCTTATCCCCGACAGGGTGCTCTCCTTCTTCGGCAGGTGATCCGCTGGAGGGTTCACCCACACCAAACAAACACAGATCATACCACAGACACTTTCACAGACGAGAGTTCTGCAACGCCCGTCCAACTGAGCCGTTGTACCAGTTCTACCAGCGAATGGCAAAACCTCGCACTCGTCCAGTACAGCAGTGATACCCATCTCTTCTTTCAAGTCTGCATGGCCAGACCCCGCGCGCCAAGGGAGGGAGGACTGCAGCGAAGACCTGTCTCTACGTTTGCCCTTTGGTGATTGGAGGACATGAAGTGCCGTGGCATTCGTGGAGGAAAAGGGGCAACCATGAGATTAATACGCTGCCCCCTCGCTGCGCCCAGGCCTTTGGCTCTCGACAGCAGCGAGATGAGAACGAGCTCCGCATCTTCCGCGTAGCCTGGCGTCACCCGTCTCCGCCGAACCAGATCAATGCTAAGACTGTTCAACAAAAGGCCCAACCGTAGCGGATGGGCGGCTGTGGGTCTGACTGGGGGCCAGGTACCGTTTCCCTGACTGCCTACCGTGGTGTCAGGGCAAGGTGTTTCTCTCTGGTCTTGTGCACATCTTCGACGTTCTCGGCGAGGAACGTGTCGACATCCTCTTTGGCGAACCTTCGGTCGCCTCGTGGGCCAACGCGGTATGCCTTGAGTATCCCGCGATTGCTCCACCGCCTCACCGTATTAATATGCACATTAAGAAGGCGAGCCAATTCACTGGCCGTCAGCATAGCCTCTCCACGATCAACGTGTGCCATATTCCTCCAGCTCCTTTGAACTACTGTAAGCTGACCCATACCAACTGTAGCTTATCCTGCGCGGGTAGACAATCCCCCAAGTGGGCTAGTTCGCATAGCCAAATAG
This sequence comes from Dehalococcoidia bacterium, assembly GCA_030604795.1. GTDB lineage: Bacteria > Chloroflexota > Dehalococcoidia > GIF9 > UBA5629 > JAUVVE01. The sequence goes on from JAUVVE010000011.1 coordinate 10,428, forward strand.
TCCTACTAGCCAATCAAAGGGCGTCTGGGGGCCACAACCGGGTAGCCTCCATTCCTACCCACAAACTTGAACGAAGGCGCGCTCAGCATGCGTATTCGCTGCACCACTCCCGCCGGCTGCCTTTGTCTGTACCATTTCTGAACGAACCGGGCAAGACTATGACGGCGTTTCCAGTGACTGCATCCTCGGCGGAACTCAAGGTTCTTCTGACTAAGGAACCTCCTGAAGACCTCCCTAAGGTTGAAGAGCCTGGTTTCTGCCAAGATGTGACAGAGAAGGCTGACGGAATGGATTCGGACGTTCCCAACCGGGTTACCCCACACGCCTTTCAAGATCTGGTAGCAGGTATTCTGGAGGCCACCCCTTTCACAAGTGGGGTACGCCCTTCACCGCGGGACGGTCCCACCGAGCTTAGGGCACTGCCGGATTCGCTTGGCTTTCGGTCACCGTGAATTGAGGTTTGTGTTAAGCATCCAAAACGACAAGTGGAGCAGCCTGCTGGGGCGGTCCAATCAAGCAGGAAAACCATAACCGCCTTTTCCTCCCAAGAGGCGGTTTCAGCCCCACGTCAAGCAGTCTAGAAAGGGAACCCCCCGCCGCCCAACAGGAAACGCCTCCCCGCACGCATTGGGAAGACGACAGAGTCCATATCGAAGTGCGCCGGTTTGGCGCACGCCCTGCCCGGCTCATCCGTCGCTTCCGGTCACCCCTTCGTTCCTTGAAACCAGAGCTCTTACTCGCCGCTCGAAGATGCCCCTTTCCAGAAGAACCTGCCTGTGGCAGTTCAGGCACTTGATCCGAATATCAGCACCCAGCCTTACCACTTGCCATTCATCGCCACCACAGGGATGTTGCTTCCGCAGACGAACCACGTCACCAAGCTCTATCTCCACATCCTGCCTCCGAATTACCGACCAGTTTGGCCGATCAGATTGTTGATCCCGCTTCGCAATTCCTCAGCGCTGCGTCGGGCCGCTTCAGCGAAGTCTTTCCCCCGGGAAGCATACAGCACTTGTCGTGACACAGCGATAATTGCTCTCTCTCCGTGGGCATCAACACCATACTTGACCGCCGAGGCTAAGTCGCCCCCCTGAGCCCCGATGCCCGGAATCAGCAAGCACATATCGGGGCACAACCATCGAATTCGCTTCAATTCCTCAGGATATGTAGCCCCAACCACCAAGCCGATGTTGCCATGAACATTCCACTCCCGGGCTTTTCGAGCCACCGCTTCATATAGGGGCACGCCCTGGGCATCAACCAAGTCCTGAAAATCCACCGCCCCGGGGTTGGATGTGCGGCACAGCACAAAGACACCTTTATCTTTGTGCTCGATAAACGGCTCTATGGAGTCGAAACCAAGGTAGGGGCTAACCGTAGTCGCATCAAAACCCAGAGTGACAAAAATGGCCTCAGCGTACGCCCTGGCCGTATTGCCGATGTCACCTCGCTTAGCATCGGCGATTATGGGGATATGGCCAGGTATGCGCTCAACGGTCCTTTCCAGAAGTCTGAGGCCATCGATACCTCGAGCTTCATAGAAAGCCAGATTGGGCTTGTAAGCGCAGACCAGGTCGGCAGTGGCATCCACGATAGCCTTGTTGAACTCCAGAAAGCCAACTTTGGGCATCAGGCTAGGGTCAGGGTCAAGCCCAACACATAGCAGGCTGCTGTTTCGACGGCCAGCCGCCACAAGCTTATCGGTGAATTCCATCTCTAGCTCGACTGAATTATAGCTTAAGA
>JAUVVE010000029.1 GCA_030604795.1 Dehalococcoidia bacterium
CTGCAGGAAAGAGGTGGAGATGCTTCCGTGTTCTTGAGCTAGCTGTTTGGCGGCCTCCAGCAGTGAGTCTTCGGGGCCCTTTTGGGAAGACGCCAGGTCGGTCATCTCCTCGAATCTAAGCCGTTCCGCTTCCGGTCTTTGTTGGCTGCCCCAGAAGTTCACCAATCTCTCGATTTCGGCATCGGAGGCAAATGTTCCCTGGAGGCGTTTGGGCTTGCTGGCATCGGTGGGCATATATAGCATGTCCCCTCGGCCCAGCAGCTTTTCGGCTCCGACGGAATCTAGAATGGTGCGTGAGTCCACTTGTGAGGCGAGTGCAAAACTAATACGGGTAGGGAAATTCGCTTTGATGAGGCCGGTGACGACATCGACAGAGGGGCGCTGGGTGGCTACAATGAGATGGATACCAGTGGCCCGCGCTAGCTGGGCCAGACGGCACAGCAGGTGTTCTACCTCGTCGAAGGCCGTCATCATCAAGTCAGCTAGCTCATCGACGACCAGCACCGTATAGGGCATACTGTCCCCCGGTGCTTGGTTCTTGTTGTAGCTGTCGATGTTGCGTGCTCCAGCCTGGGCAAACTTGCGATAGCGATTGTCCATCTCTAGATTGAGCCAACGCAGTGCCACTATTGCCTTGTCGGTGTCAACAACTACAGGGGCTGCCAGGTGGGGTAGGCTATTATAGTTGACTAACTCCACTCTCTTGGGGTCAATCATGATAAGCTGCACGTCATCAGGGGTATTCTGAATGAGCAAGCTGGAAACGGTCGAGTTGAGGCAGGCAGTCTTACCGCTACCGGTGGCCCCGGCAATAAGTAAATGGGGCATCTTGGCTAAGTCGGCAACTACTGTTTCGCCCCCGGCGCCTTTGCCTAGGGCCAGGGCTAGTTTTGATCTGGCAGTGATTTTCTGAAAAGCAGGGCTCTCTATGACACTTCGGAGGTTGACCAAGCCGAAGGTGGTGTTGGGGACCTCGATACCTACTACCGCTTTCCCGGGTATGGGGGCTTCGATTCTGATGCTGGGTGCGGCTAGTGCCAGAGCAAGGTCGCTGGCCAGCGAGCTGATGCGCTCCACCTTGACTCTGGTTTTTGATATCTCCTCTGACCGGACTTTGACATTGCCATCCTTGTCACGTTCTCTGATTTCTTTGTATTTGCGGTCCCAGCCGGGCTCAACGCCAAACTGGGTCACTGTGGGGCCGGCGTTTATCTGGACTACCTTGGCCTCAACACCGTAGCTGGCTAAAGCCTCTTGGATGAGGTCTCCTCGCTTCTCAATCTCGGCCCGGCTTAGTTCTACCTCTGTGGGCTTATCGAAAATGCCGATTGGCGGTAATTGCCAGCCACCGGCTGTAACCACTGGCTGGTATTTTCCTGGTTCCCATGTTTGCGCAGCAGGTGCCTCGCCGGTCACTGGTGGTGGGGGGGTAGGCGCTGGGGTTGAGAGTGGAGTTGGGACTGGTCTGGCTTCTTCTGGCTCCGCTTCTGTTGGCGCTATCCTCTCAAATTCGATTTCTCCTGGTGCCGGTTCGAATGTAGTCTTGGGACGGGCTTGCCCGGCTTTGGAGAGGGATTGCCAGCCAAGCTTGAAAGCTCGCCCTATGGCCTTGGCTATGCGGACTATCAGGTGCCACGTCCACCGAGGGGCTAGAAATACGATGCCCAAGGCGGTGAGCCCGGCCAGTCTTAATACTCCTACAGTGTCAGAATGGGTGATGATAGTCTGGCCGAATTCACCACCCAGAGTAGCTCGACTGGCGACACCACTTCCGGGAGAAAAGAAGGCCAACAGTCCCCAGATGGCCAAGGCCAGGCCAATCCCGCCAAGCCACCGATTCCAGTAGCGTAGTAATAGCGAGAACTTCCCTTGCCAGATTATCCAGATTGTCACCCCCAGGGCTGCGGCAGCGAGAAATAGGCCAAGCCCCAGGAGTTCAAGCAAACCTTCCCATGCGGTGGTAGTCCAGCTAGTTATGACGGGCCAAAACAACCATATTAGGCCGATGGCAACGATTACGAGTAGCAGTCTCATAACCGGTGGGGAGGCAATAAAGCTGAAGAAACGTTTCCACAGCGGCTGCCCCTTTCTAGTTGCTCCGTGGGTTGCTGGTTTAGCAGTTCTTCTTTTCTTGGGCACAGCCTTTACTACACCTCTACAGTCGTGGTGAGAATCATGGGGCGCCGGCGGGTCTGTTCATAGAAGAACTGGCCCAGGGTGTCTTTGACTTTGGTGTTGATGAAGCTCCATTCAAGCGGCCGCCCACCGCTGCGGTCTAGAGTCGTTGCTACCAGGTCTCGTCCCTGGTCCAGTATGTTCTCGCCTTCTTGCTTGTCCACGAATCCTCGCGATACGATATCGGGGCGGCCTACGACTTTGCCCATCTTCTTGTCGATGGCGATAATTACTACCACGATACCGTCTCTGGACAATAGCTTCCGGTCGCGGAGAATGACACTGGCGAGGTCGCCCATGACCAGGCCATCCACGTAGACATGGCCGGCCGGCAACTTGCCGGCTATTCTACATTTCTCCTGGTCAAGCTCAAGGATGTTCCCGTTTTCTATGACGAAGACATTGGTTTTTGGCATGCCCAAGGCCTTTGCCAGATTGGCATGCAAGCTCAAGTGGCGGTATTCGCCGTGAATCGGCACAAAAAACTTGGGCTTGACTAGGCTGAGCAGGAGTTTCAGCTCTTCTTGGCTGCCGTGGCCGTGAACGTGGACTTGAGCTAGTTTTGCATAGATTACCTGGGCGCCCTGGCGGAAAAGGCTGTCTACGGTCCGGTTGACCAGTGCTTCGTTGCCCGGAACAGGTGTGGCCGACATCACTACGGTGTCACCGGGGATAATACGAACTTGACTGTTATCTCGATTGGCAATGCGTACCAGCGCGGAGGTGGGCTCTCCCTGGCTGCCTGTAGTGAGAAGAACCACTTTGTTGTGGGGGAAGTGGTGGAGTTCTTCAAAGCGGCGCAGTACACCAGGTGGACTGTTGAGATAACCCAACTCTGATGCCATACGGGCCGTGTTTCTCATGCTCCGACCAATGACGAAGACATGCCGCTGATGTTTAGCAGCAGCGTCAATCACCTGCTGAATGCGGGAGACTAGTGAGGAAAAGGTGGTTATGATTACTCTTCCAGGTGCTTCAGCGATGATGCGTTCCAGTGTTTCGCCAACTACACTCTCAGATGGTGTATACCCTGGAAGCTCGGCATAAGTTGAGTCGGCGAGGAGAAGGAGGACTTTCTGGTCTCCTAGTTGAGCCAGCTTGGCTAGTTCGGTGGGTTTGCCGTCCACCGGCGTGTAGTCAATCTTGAAATCACCGCTGTGAACCACTATACCGATGGGGGTGTGGACAATCAGCCCTACTGAATCGGGAATGCTATGGCAAACGGAAAACGGCTCTACTGTGAAGCTGCCCAGCGAGAACTTGCCCCCGGCTTGAATTGTCGTGAGTTTTGCTTTCTTTAAGTATCTGTGTTCCTTCAACTTGACGGAGATTAGCCCCTGAGTAAGCTTGGTACTGTATATCGGCAGGTCGAGCTGGGGCAGAATGTATGGCAGAGCACCGATATGGTCTTCGTGGCCGTGGGTTATGACTATACCGCGCAGCTTTTGTCGCCTTTCCAGCAGATAGCCTATGTCCGGGATGACGAGGTCAACACCGAGCATGTCTTCTTTAGGGAACATGAGCCCGGCGTCGACCACGATGATGTCGTTGGCATACTCAATGGCCAACATGTTCTTGCCGATTTCGCCTAATCCACCTAGTGGGATTATCCTCAGTTTGTGTCTGGGCATGGTTCCTCCCTAAAACAAGCTTAGCTGTTGAGGTTCGGCTTCAGCCTCGTTCAGCTTCTCTGCCTGAGCCAGAATCTGTGGGATGGTGAGCATATCGGCCTCGATGACTTTGCGCAAGCTTCCTTGATGGAGAGCCGCCGCTGGATGATACATTGCGTAGTAAATGATATTGTCTTGCTTCTTGGCTTTGCCATGGACCTTGCTGATGGTCTGGTTGGGGAAGTATCTTGCCATAGAGTAACGACCCAGGGTAACAATCATCTTGGGGCGGATTAGGTCTATCTGGTGGTTGAGCCACTTGCTGCAAGTCTGGATTTCCGCAGGCAAAGGGTCGCGGTTGCCAGGTGGGCGGCACTTGATGACGTTAGCAATGTAAACTTGGTCGCGTTTGAGACTGATGGAGGCTAACAGCTCCTCCAGATACTGCCCTGCTGGGCCGACGAAGGGGCGCCCCTGTTGGTCTTCATACCATCCTGGTGCCTCGCCGATGAAAAGCAGAGTGGCCTTTTCTGGCCCTTCGCCGGGGACTGCTCTGTTGCGATGTTTGCCTAACTCGCAATCTCGACAGAGTTCAATTTGCTCATAGAGTTCGGTAAGCGCTGACATCCGAGGCAATCATAGCATAGCCTCTTTTGACGGTCAATCTAGATTAGCGCTAGAACAAGGCTGAAGGCGAGGACGCAGAGAAGTGTGATACAGACACCCAGGTAAAGCTTGTCCCTGTCTATTGAGAAGGTGACCAACGCTACGATGACCTGTGCAACAGGGGTGAGCAAAAGGGTCAGAATTCCGAGGGTGATAATTGCCGCAGCGTCGAGCTTCAGAATGCCTTCCAGTAGCTGGCTCAACGGGGGTGTGGGTTCAATGTCCTTGGCTCCGGCGATAGCCACTAGCGCAAGGCCGACAACGACCAAAGCCAGGGAAACCATGACACCCAGTCTGAAGCTAAGGCTAACCCGATTGTCTAGGCGGCCTTCTGTCAGGTTTTTGGTTTTCATATTCTTTGTACTCTTGACGTTGTTCATGAACGCTGGGTTGTCTCTCTGGCCCCTTCGTCCCCCGTCAGTCTGAAGGAGCTTGTTCCCCTGTCACTCTGGGCCCTTCGTTTTGGGTCGCTTCTGTTCCCTCGGAATGACGAAGAAAGGGCGTCTTCTTCTTTAACATTGCCAACCTCATATAATGCTGGCTGCTCGACAGAACATTAGGACAGCCGTAATGGACAAGAACACGCCAAATACACGCCTGAGTAGTATTCCTCTGGCTCTTTGCGCTAATTCGGTGCCAAGCCTGGCTCCTATGACCACACCGATGATTAGAGGGGCGACCATGGTCGGGTATACATTTCCGTGATAGTAATGAATGAGTGCGCCAACCGTGGCTGTGATAGCTATCATGAAGCTGCTCGTAGCGATGGTCGGTTTCATGGGCAAGCCCATCACCAGGTTCATTATGGGCACTTGGACGATGCCACCACCTATGCCAAGCAAACTTGAAAGACCACCAGCCAGAAAGCCAGCTCCGAGACCTTGTGGCACGTGGCTGACTTTGTAGGTAACTTGCCTGCCCAGGTTCTGGTCATAGTATGAGCTTGCCAGCCAGTTCGATGGGTCGGTTGAGGCGTTGTCGTGCTTGGCTGGACTGTGTTGGGAGGGGTTGTCCTCAGCTCCGACGGACTGGCGCGTGATCATAGTATAGGCGACATAAATTAGGATAACCCCGAACAGGGCACTTAAGGCCGATGAGGCGAGGAGTGTGACAATAAAAGCCCCGACAATAGCCCCAGGGGTTGTTGCCGTTTCCAGAAGCAGGCCGAGCTTGACGTTGGTCAACCGGTTCTTGGTATATATGCCAGCAGCAGTGCAGGAGGTAGCCACAATTGCTACCAAGCTGCTGCCAATAGCTATGTGAATTGGCAAATGGAGGGCCAGGGTAAGCATTGGCACGATAAAGACACCACCACCCACTCCTAGCGTTGAGCCTAGAAGGCCGGCGACTAACCCTGTGCCGCCCAATACCCAGAGGTTTACTTCAGCCAAGGTTACTACTGGACATAGTAGCATTGGAGAGAGCAGGAGGTCAATTCGTTTGAAGTGCCGTCGGGTCACTAGACTGTCTCTAACCTGACTATTGTTGGGCCGGGCAAATCGATGCTATACTATGGTGGCAATGGACGGGGCAAGGCGGTAGCCACGATGGAAAGGATAGATGGGCGTGCCAATGATGAGCTTCGCCCGGCGCATATCAGCTTAGGCTTCCAGGCTTTCGCTGAAGGCTCAGCGTTAATAGAGCTGGGGCGCACCAAGGTGCTGTGTGCGGCAAGTGTGGAGGATCGAGTTCCCAGTTTCCTCAAAGGCGAGGGTACGGGCTGGGTTACCGCCGAGTACAGCATGCTCCCACGCTCCACTGTCACTCGTACTCCGCGCAGCCTATCTCCCGAGAGGCCGGCCGGTAGAAACCAAGAAATCCAACGCCTCATCGGGCGTAGCTTGAGAGCGGTCACCGACCTGTATGCTCTGGGTGAAAGAACCTTAACAGTGGATTGTGATGTACTGCAGGCGGATGGCGGCACCCGAACCGCTGCCATAACCGGTGCATATGTAGCCCTGTTTCAGGCATTGCATAACCTGAAAAAGCAGAGGCTGTTGCGATCAATTCCGCTGAAAAGCGCTGTAGCTGCCACCAGCGTTGGCATTGTGTTTGGAGAAGAGCTTCTTGATCTTTGTTACGATGAAGACTTCCGGGCCGGAGTGGACTTTAATGTGGTTATGACCGATAAGGGCGAGTTTGTGGAAATTCAAGGCACAGCCGAAGGCAAGCCTTTCTCCAAAGAGACTATTGATGAGCTGCTTTCTCTTGCCCAAAAGGGAATCAAGGAGCTGTTTGAGATTCAGAAAGCTGCTCTAGCGGAGCTACATTAAGGGCGAACCTGGCCGTTGCCGATGATGACCCACTTATAACTGGTCAGCTCCCTGAGCGCCATCGGACCACGGGCATGGAACTTCTGGGTGCTTATGCCTATCTCGGCTCCCAGGCCAAATTGACGACCATCAGTGAAGCGCGTGCTGGCATTAGCATAGACACAGGCAGCATCCACCTCGTTGAGAAAGCGTGTAACTGCCGAGTTGCCCTCAGCAACTATGGCCTCGGAATGTCCCGAGCCATAACGCTCAATATGCTCCAACGCCTCGTCCAGAGAATCGACTACCTTGACAGCTCCGATTAATGCCAGGAATTCCTTGCCCCAATCTTCATCGTTGGCTGGAACAACGTTCAGAGAGGGCCTTGACTTGAGAATAGCCAAGGCGCGCTCATCGCATCGCATCTCCACACCGACCTTTGCCCATTCCTGACCAATTAAAGGAAGATACGGTCCGGCGATTTCTGAGTGGACCAGAAGCGTGTCCAGCGCATTACAAACAGTCGGTCGTTGGACCTTGGCGTTATAGGCGATGGCGACTGCTTTCTCCAGGTCCGCGCTCTTATCCACATAGGTGTGACAAACACCGACCCCGCCAGTGACCACTGGCATAGTGGCATTCTCAGCAATAAGCCTAATCAAAGCGGCGCCCCCCCGAGGAATTAGCAGGTCTATCACCTCTTTCATTTTGAGCATACGGTCAACCAGAGTCCTATCCGTCGACTCAATAAGTTGCACTGCTCCCTGCGGCACCCCGGCCTCGTACGCGGCTTCTTGCACCACGTTGGCTAATGCCAGGTTCGAGCGCAACGCCTCCTTGCCGCCACGGAGTACAACGGCATTGCCAGATTTTAGGCACAAGACGGAGATGTCTACGGTGACATTGGGACGGCTCTCATATATGGCACCGATAACACCAAGCGGGACCCGTTTCTTGCTGAGCTGCAAACCATTGGGTAGAGTTCGCTCTTCAATTATTTCGCCGACCGGGTCAGGCAAGGCGGCTACGGTCTTTACATCCTGAGCTATCGCCTCGAGGCGGCTTAGAGACAGCATAAGCCGGTCGAGCATAGCTGCACTCATACCGGAAGCTTCAGATTCTCTGTAATCCAGGCTATTAGCAGCTAGAATCTCGTCCTGTCTGGCCACAAGAGCGTTAGCAATGCCGAGCAGCCCCTTGTTCTTGACCTCGGTGGCAAGAAAGGCTAGCTTCTTTGAAGCCATCTTGGCTGCTTTACCTTTTCCTTCAAGTTCAGCTACTGTAGACGGCATCTGTCATCATCTCCTTTTCATTGCACAGGCATTTGATTCTAGCCGCACAAGTTGGGGAATCTGTCCCCGCGTGGTGCTTTGGGTCGGGATGACGTGTAGAGCGCCTTCGCGGTCGCTCAGGCTGACAGGTGAGCACTGTTCATAGCAGCACCATATTATTCCGATGAATCACCTCGGTACCATACTCATAACCGAGAAGGCTTGGGATTGCCTCAGAATGGGCCCCCTTGATAGTAGCCACGTCCTTGGACTCGTAGTTAGGTATACCGTAGCCAATGTGATTGCCCTGTGAATCGAGAATCTCCACTACATCGCCACGGTTGAACTCTCCTTCTACACTAATGATTCCGGCGGGGAGCAG
>JAUVVE010000009.1 GCA_030604795.1 Dehalococcoidia bacterium
AGAGGGCTGTCAGCAAAGGCAGCACAAAAGGAAGCCCAGCGTTGCCTCAATTGCGCCTTATGCAGTCAATGCATGGAGTGTGCCAGAATATGCGAGCTAGACGCAGTTTTCTATGATGACTGTATCACACATTTCGAGGTAGGAGCACAGGTCATACTCAGATTCCCCTCAGGCGATTCAGAAGGCGATACTGGCACAGCCAGTGCCGGCCAGGAGGACGTGGAGGGCATCCGTACAGTCTGTACTGACAGCAGTGGCAAACTGACAAACCAACTGGCCAAGGCCATGGCAGTAGCGCTCGAGACCGCTATTGAGGTCAAACCAGACGCAGCAGAGGTGAGCCAAGGCCAGGGTCCTACTGCACATAATAATAACCTACAGGCGCCCCGTCAGTCGCCAGAAAGACCTGCAGGCACCAGGAGCATAGGTGTGTTCTTATGTAGATGCGGCGGTAGTATCAGCTCAGTCATAAACTTCAGAACTGTGGCCAGGAAACTGTCGTACTTCCCAGGTGTGACTTGCATTCTGGAGGTGGCCCAGGCCTGTACTGAGGCAGGAGCAAAGCAAATAGCAGCCCAGGTCGCTGAATGCGAAGTAGATGACGTCGTACTCGCCGCCTGCAGGTGCTGCAATTTGGAGCAGATATGCTACAGTTGTACTGACAGACGCAGGATGTGCGAGCAATACTTGAACGAGCACCTTGTCCCGCCTCAGAGTACCATGGTTGAGTTTGTCAACATTCGAGAGCACTGTGCCTGGGCGCACCAAGATGACCCTAAAGGTGCCACCCGCAAAGCAGTGCAGATAATCTCGTCAGCTTTCACTCGCGCCAAACTGGCTCCGCCGGTCGCCCTTGCCAGAATCCCTATCCTGCCCAGTGCTCTTATTGTTGGCGGTGGGCTTGCCAGCACCGTTGCAGCCAGGGCCTTGGCAGCTCGGGGCTACCAGGTTGAGCTGGTGGCTAGACAGGGATTGGCACAAAACCCACATGAACCTGGAGCAGCAATCCTTCCGATGGCTGAGCGACTACAAGAGAAGAACGTGGTAGTCAGACCCTGGCCTGATAGTCTGAAGCTCCACGGCTCTCCAGGAGCCTATGAAGCCGTCCTGGAATATGGCGCCGAAGTTAACCGCGTGACCGCTGGCGCAGTGCTGGTAGACATCGGGGAACTGAACAAAGGAGCCTCCCCTCTACCCAACACAATCTCCGATGGCGGGATCCTGCGCCGAATCATATCCCGAAACGGCAATGCAGGCTTTTCTTCCAGCCCAGGTGGTGACCTTCTTCGAGAGATAACCATTGAGGAGACACCTGGCCTGTTCCTGCTCCCACCTGACGGCGCTGACGCCCCCGACGAACAGGTTGTGCGCGGACTAGCCACAGCCGCTCGGGTTTCAACCTATCTAGGACAGGCCAGCATAAGCCTTCGGGCCACGGCAGTAACCATAGATGCCAAGCTGTGCCGCGGCTGCGGCGACTGCGCTGAGATATGTGCCTACATAGAGATGAGACAACAAGGAGACGGCACAGCACATGCCTGGATTGATGAAGCCCTGTGCCTTGGTTGCGGAGCCTGTATCACCAGCTGCCCTACGGGTGCTATAGCGCAGCCGCGCCAGAGTGATAAGCAAATAATCTCTACGCTGCGTTCCATGATTCATCCAGGTCAAATGCCACGTGAGGTGTAGTAAACGAAGTGTATCCTGAAGTATTGGTTTTCGCCTGCAATTGGGATGGCTGGAGCTGCATTGAGGCGGCAAGCAATTTGGGGCTTGGCTACCCTGCTTCAGTCAAGTTGGTCAGGGTGAATTGCCTATCGAGGATACACATGGGCTTGATACTGAAGGCTTTCGATTTCGGAGCCGAGGGCGTGATACTCCTCGGCTGCGAGCCGGGCAACTGTCACTTCGGTGCTGACAGTGAGTATATTGTCAATGAATATGAAAGAACCCGGAGAATCCTGGAAATGCTGGGAGTGTGGAAAGACAGGCTCGCTCTCGTTCGGCTTCCTGCCTACGACGGCCGTGAATTCGTTGGCCAGGTAAACAAGCTAATGGAGGAGATTGAGCGAATACCACCTTCCAGGCGTTCTAAACTCATACGTTCCAGGCCCGTCGAGGAGGTCAAGGCCTAATCACCTTCTGATTCGATATTTGAGGTACATAGGTAAGTGTTCGACTATCAAAGCGTCATAGACAACACCAAGATACGCCTGTGTCTGGATTGTGGGAAATGCACTGTGGTTTGTCCTGTGGCCCGATACGATGACGAGTTTAACCCTCGCCTCATAGTACAGGGAAGTCTGAGTCAGAATGGCCTCGGCCCTGTGGACCAAAGTGTTTGGTCTTGCATTGCTTGCAACATGTGCATGGAGCGCTGCAACTATAATGTCAAATTCACCGACTTCATCAGGTATCTGAGGTATGAGTCCTTAGCGGAGGGAACCGAAGTACAATGCAGCCATGGCGGAACGCCTCAAGCGATTATGCATATGATGGCCCACAAGCAGATCAGACAGAATCGGCTGGATTGGCTTCCACAAGATATCGAAGTGCAGAAGCCGAGCGATACAGCCTTCTTTGTTGGCTGTGCACCCTATTTTGACGTCCTGTTCAACGACCTCGGTGTGAAAACCCTTGAAGGCTCGAAGGGGGCACTCAGACTACTGAACCGCGCCCGGATACCGTTCACCCTCCTGCCCAATGAACGTTGTTGCGGGCGCGACCTGCTCTTGCAGGGAGATGCGGAGGGATTCCTGGCTCTGGCCCAGGCCAATATTACCGAGTTTGGCAGGCGAGGCATAAGGAACATCATCACCAACTGCCCCGAATGCTACTACACCTTCAAGGTGGACTATCCCAACTTCCTTGAAAACTGGGATATCAGCGTTACACATATGACCGAGATAGTAGCCCCGCTTATTGAGAGTGGCCAGGTGGCCCTGGGCGAGCGCCAGCGGAAAGTAACCTATCATGACCCGTGTACCCTTGGACGGTATTCGAGGGTATTTGACCAGCCGCGTTCCATATTGCACTCGATGGCCGGTCTGGAAATGGTGGAAATGGCTGATAATCGAGAGAAGGCGCTGTGCTGTGGCGCCAGCCCCTGGGTAGGCTGTGGCTCAGTTAACAGACAGATCCAGAAAGAACGCTTGGCCCAGGCAGCAGCTACTGGCGCTGAGATACTGGTTACCGCCTGCCCCAAATGCCAGATACATCTCAAGTGCGCCCAGAAGAACGCAGAAGACGATGACGTCTGCCAGATTGAGATTCAGGACATATCCGATCTTGCAGCTCAATCGTTGGCGTCACAGGAGGCAAGCTAGTTGACACAAGAAGAACTCAGGATAGGTGTTTTTGTCTGCGACTGCGGGCTCAACATAGCAGGTTCGGTTGACTGCGAGGAGGTAAGGAAAGCGGCGGAGGAGCTTCCAGGGGTTGCAGTCGCGGTGGGTAACAAATACACCTGTGCCGACCCCGGCCAGGAGGAAATAAAGAGATATGTCCACGAGTATCATCTTAACCGCGTGGTTGTAGCCTCCTGCAGTCCCAGGATGCACGAGCCAACCTTCCGCAATTGCGTCGCCGAAGCCGGCCTTAATCCCTACCTGCTAGAGATGGCTAATATCAGGGAGCAATGTAGCTGGATACATCTGCACGATAGGGAAGCAGCCACAAAGAAGGCAAAAGACATCGTTGAAATAGCCGTGGCCAAAGCAGCACTTCTCCAGCCGCAACAGGACACAACCATACCGGTCACCGATGCCGCCCTGGTGATAGGCGGAGGAGTAGCTGGCACACAGGCGGCTCTCGACCTAGCTGACGCTGGCCATCAGGTCTACTTGGTTGAAAAACAGCCGTCCATCGGGGGAATCATGGCCCAGCTAGATAAGACTTTCCCCACCATGGACTGCTCCATATGCGTGCTGGGCCCCAAGATGATGGACGTAGGACGGCACCCACGCATCAATCTCATGGCTTACAGCGAGGTAGAGGAGATATCCGGATACGTCGGCAACTTCAAGGTACGTGTGCGGAAGAAGGCCCGCTACGTCGACGAGACGGAGTGTAACTGTTGTGACAAGTGTGCTGAAGTATGCCCCGTGGTCCTACCCGATGAGTTCCAGCAAGGCTTTTCTTCACGTAAGGCTGCCTACATTCCGTTTCCTCAGGCAGTGCCATCTGCCTACGTTATCGACATGGAGCAGTGTTTGGGGAACAACCCAATAACCTGTGGCAAATGCATCGACGTCTGTGAAAAAGACTGCATCGACCTGAATATGCAGGATGAGTTCGTAGAGATTGACGTGGGTGTGGTCATCGTGGCTACAGGCATGGATATTTACGACCCCACTGCTCTGGACGAATATGGCTACACCCGTTTTGACAATGTTATCACCACCATTGAGTTCGAAAGGCTGATATGTGGTGGTGGCCCCACTGAGGGCAAACTGGTGCGGCCGTCCGACCTCCAGACTCCAAAGCGTGTCGGCTTCATTCAGTGCGTAGGCTCGAGGACTGATAACCGCGGCAATCCTTACTGCTCCAATGTATGCTGCATGAATACAATCAAGGATAGCCTCCTCATAGATGAGCACTACCCTGACACCGAAATCTACGTTTTCTATATGGATATTCGCGCCTACGGCAAAGGGTTTGAGGACCTGTACCGGCGTTCCAAAGAGGCCGGCGTGCACTATATTCGCGGCTTGCCGGGCGAAGTGACTGAAGACCCCGACACCAGGAATCTCAAGCTGCGGGTAGAGAATACCACCACGTGCAGAGTAGAAGAACACGAGCTGGATATGGTGGTGTTATCCGTGGGATTACAGCCAAGCGACGAGTTGAAACGTCTCACCAGCATAGTCAATGTCTCTCAAACAGCAGATGGCTTTGTCATGGAAGCACATCCCAAGCTGAGGCCGGTAGATGCGCCCACCCCCGGCATATTCTTCGCCGGCTCTGTCGAAGCCCCCAAGGATATCAAGGACAGCGTCACTCAGGCTGGCGCGGCCGTAGCCAGAAGTTCAATCCTGTTGAGCTCAGGTACCGTGGTCGGCGACGCCATCAAAGCAGTGGTCGACCTCGAGCAATGTAATTCCTGTGGTGTGTGCGCCCGGGTATGCCCGTATCGAGCTATCGAAGTGGATATTAAGGCCAAGACCGGGGCACATGTAATCGAAGCCGCCTGTGCTGGTTGTGGGGCCTGCGCTGCGGAGTGCCGGTTTGGAGCCATGACCATCCGGCATTTCGAGGATGAGCAGATATTGGCCCAGATAAGCGCCGCCCTGCAGCAAGAGCCTGAGCAGAAAATAATAACCTTTCTGTGCAACTGGTGCAGCTATGCCGCCAGCGACCTGGCGGGCGTATCAAGATTCCAGTATCCTCCCAACAACCGCTTCATCCGGGTAATGTGCAGTGCACGAGTAGACGAGAGCTTTATATGGCACGCCTTCGAACTTGGCGCTCCGATAGTATTGCTTTCGGGATGTCATATAGGAGATTGCCACTATATCAGCGCCAACCACTGGACGATGAGGCGTGCCGACAGGTTGTGGAACCGCATGGATAAAGTTGGTATCAGGCCAGAACGACTGCAACTGGAATGGATCAGCGCTGCCGAGGGCCCCAGGTTCGCCCAGATTATGCGCCAGCTCGAAGATATGCGAGGCAAGGTCACCCCGGAGGAAACCGAGCATACCAAAAACGTACTCAGTACCGCAGTGTCGCCCAAGACCGGCGAGCCTGAGGAGAAGACAGATGTCGAGCCACCAGAGGCATCCAAAACAACGAGCGATTCGCTGAAATGCCTCCATTGTGGCTATGAACACCCAGTGCCCCCAGAGCAGAAGCAGGGAATCAGAGATAGGGTATGCCCCAGGTGCAAGTCAAACAGCGTGCGCAAGATATCTCCCACGAAATGACGGGAGGCCCGGTCTGCGCTAGATGTACCAATACGCGCAGGTACACAGAGGAAAGCAGTACTTGCTCAACCAGCCATCCCGCTACCGAAGACAAGCATCTCAGGTATAGCTGTTCTCGCTTCTCGCAGATGCTCTAGCGTGCAAACCGCATCCTTGCGAGTCCTGCTCGTGATTCCTGACTGTCCCACCAACAGATGAGGTGGCAATCCGTTTTTTTATCTTCAAGCCAATTTGTTGTATATTCTTGTGGTGAACCAGGAGTTCTAGGTGACGAATCCTGCATCATCTGTAGAAGCGGTTGCTCACAGCATGTTCGAGATGCTTGCGCGTACCTTCCCTGTTGCCTGTGCGTCTGATGAGTTCTTCTATTTCCCTCAGGTACAGCTTCCTGAACCGCAATGGAGCACGTGGGATCGCTTCTCTTCAGAGGCTGTCACAGGATCTGCACGGCAACTGTCAACCTGGGAAGATGAGCTTGGACTGCTGGCCCTACATGAGTCAGACTTGGAAGTGACCGTTGACATCACTCTCCTTCAGAAGCTTGCCCGTACTCTCCGAGAGCAGTTATCCGAGGTCAGAGCTTGGCAATATCAGCCTACTTTCTACCTGACTCTCGTCTGCATTGGACTGGCCGAAGCCATAGAGTCAGAAGATCCAGCGGCGATACAGGAGAGGGCCAGAAGCCTTCCCGCGTTCCTTGATCAGGCCAGCCGCAACCTTGACTGCATTCCTGCCTCATTTCGTGATATTGGCTTGGAAATGATCTCAGAAACGAGGGATTATCTTCTTTTGTTGGAAAAGACGCTGCCTGAACTGCAGCCTGCCCTCACCGCTCTGGACCACTTTGATGATACGCTCCAGAATGTCTCTCTTCGCGAGGATTTCCTTTTGCCCCCGGACATGTTGGAACGCATACTCCGTTTTCACATCCATTGTGACCTAGACATAAAGGAGATAGGCCATACGCTTGATGAAGAAATCGATGAGATGAACCGGGTGTTGGACCATGAGGCCAGGAGCCTTATCTCAGCTCGATCCACGATTCAATGTTCTGATAGACTCTGGTCAGAAGCACTTGAAAGCATCCCAATACCCACCGTAGGAAGAGAGGGGCTGGTCGGGCTCTACAAGAGTGAAGTAGACAGGCTGGCCAAACACTGCCTGGATCAAGGACTGGTCTCACCCAGCTTGGTTTCCTCCTGTCCGGTACGTGTGGTTGCAATGCCACCCTTTCTCTCAGCAATCCGCACGGCTTCTAGCTACAGCATACGACCCTGGCATCCTCCTCCCCAGGGGGTGTTCTACGTCCTCAGTAACCACGCACCAGACCAAGCACAGCAGCGCTACCACCGCGAATACAGGATGATTGCTGCTCATGAAACCTATCCCGGTCATCACGTTTTGGATGTTTCACGCTGGAGCCTGGCACGACCTTCTCGTATTGCTGTGGAACAGCCGATTTTCTATGAGGGATGGGCCTGTTTCGCTGAAGAACTCATGAGACTGACGGGTTATTTCTCTGATTCTGGCGACCGATTGCTGTTGGCCAAACGTAGGCTCTGGCGCGCAATGAGAGGCAAGGTGGACATAGGTCTTCAGACCGGAACAATGGATATTTCAACCGCGGTAAAATGTCTGGAAGTGACAGGCATCAACGCGGAACAAGCTATGTCGTCGGCGCGTAGATATCCACTAAATCCAGGATACCAATTGTGTTACACTTTGGGCCTACGTCGGTTCTTGGGCTTGTTTCATCGATATGGTCGCAACAACATGCAGCTTTTTGTTCAGACAGCATTGAGTCAAGGCGAAATTGGTTTCGCGCACCTTGAGAGGATACTGCAGAAACACCAATAATCAACTCTGTCATGGTCACTAGCTCTTGTTTTCGGAGTGTTGACAGACTCGAAAGGAAGACGCATTTGGATCAATTTGCCGGATATCATTCAGAATGGAACCTGGGAAGCCCCGGAGGTTGGGGCTACCAACAGATCGCGCAGAAGATCGGCAAAGCAGTCTGGAAGAGACTCTTTAGGAACCATTCTATTGGGGTAGATTTAGACTTTGACCATCCACTGCTGAACCCAATGAATGGCTTTGTAGACATGCTGAAAGAAGCTCACCGCTCAAGGGAAGGTGCAAACCCCGGCTTGATCGCGGTGATTGCTGAAGAAGAAACTCTCGAAGACGTGGTTGAGAATAGGAACCTTGCAGCACACCTAGATGCCATAGATGGCTTGTCTGGTGCTCTCATGGCTCCACATGAGCTAGAGCAGAAAAACGGACGTGTCTGCTGGCAAGGTCAGCCGGTGTCCGTGGTTTTCATGGACTTCAACACGAACGTCCTTCTAGATTTGCACCGCAAGTATAACTTGGATCCTCTGCTCCAAGCTGTCCGGGAGGGCAGGGTGATCAACCCCAGAGGCACCGAGCCGATCAATGCCAAAAGTGTGTTTGAGGCTATCACTGATCCTCGAAATAGAGGGCATTTCCACAAGGAGACCATTCGACGAACTCCTTGGACTCGCCAGTTTTACCCTCGTCAAACCCAAGGTCCCAGTGGAGAACATATCTCAGACCTTATCGAGTGGACTCGGTTAAATTGGGACAATCTGGTGCTCAAGCCGGAGCGCGGATATTCTGGAAAAGGGGTCAGCGTAGGCGGCATACACCATGACATCGACGAAATCATTAGTCTAGCGCTCACTCATGACGATTATGGTAACTACATCGTGCAGCAAAAGGTCCCTCTGAATCTATGGACGGAGAACATGCCCGAGCTTGACCTTGAAAACCATAGCGTTAGAGAAGTTCAATACCAGACCGATTTCCGGTCTTTCTTCGGCCAAGAGGGTGTGTTTGGCTTTCTAGGCAGATATGGCGGCGTGCCTACAAATGTAGGCAGTGGAGGAGGAGTCCAGCCTTTTGCGGTGCTCTGCTCAGAAATGAGCGTGGGTCAGGCAACGAAACGGATCAACGAAGCTATTCTAAACATGGACCCCGGCCATGTATCAGAAGCGGCAGAACTCCAGAAGAGAATGGCAATGGACCACCATTTCACCTATCTTCTTGGCCCTACTAAGATCGCTCTGCGGCCTCGATTGATCACTACCAGCCAAATGAAAGCCCTTGAAACATATTGCGCTGGTATCTGGTCTGACTGCCTCACCCTGGAAAAAATGTGGCTGTCCGGCAAATTGGACATAGTCACCAACATCGAACCTGAAGAGCTTGAGATCATCCGGTCGCAACCATGGAGAGGGGCGCCGGCCATCTTTGCCTCGGACGGGCTGTTTAGTTTTGGAGCACATCTAGAATGAGCATTCAAGTGGGCGAGAATTGGTGGAAGGATCTTTTCGACGAAGTCTATCTTCTGACAGATGCCCGATCAGTCTGTGATGAAGAATTGACCTGTCAAGAAGTAGATTTCCTTGAGGAGACTTTGGGTTTGGACAAATCCGCTTCTGTTCTGGACCTGTGTGGAGGGCAGGGGCGGCACTCTCTGGAACTCTCTAGGCGCGGCTTTGAGAATGTGACGGTGCTCGACTATTCCAGATACCTCCTGGACCTAGGGAAAAAGAGAGCTGAACAGGAAGCACTCAATACGCTTTTCATTCAGGGCGATGCCAGGAATACCGGTTTGCTCGGACACAGCTTCCAATTCGTAATAATCATGGCCAGTTCCTTCGGATACTTTGCTAACGAAGATGAGAACAAGAGAATCCTCAACGAAGCCCTGCGCCTGCTCGCGCCCAAAGGAGCATTACTGTTGGATCTTGCCGATAGAGATTATTTACTGCAGAATTTCAAACCCTTTTCCTGTCACGAGGTGAATGAAGACATTACAGTCAGCCGTGAAAGAGAACTGGGAGACGACATCATCTACCACCGGGAAACAGTCACATCGAAAAGAGAGGGCTGTATACGCGACAGGACCTACTGCACCCGTCTCTACAGCCCGGGAAAGATCTCAGACTTGATGTATTCACTAGGTTTTTCCTCTGTTACTTACAAAAGGGATTTCATGAGCCGCGAAGCAGAAGGGGACTACGGGTGCATGACCAATCGGATGATCGTAATCGCGAGAAGGAGTTGAGAAATATCAACAGTGGTCACTTCCTTAGACTATTTATAGGCAGCTTAATAGAGGTGAGTTGTTGTCGGCGCATCCAATAGTGCAGAGCGTCAGCGAAAATGGTAAGCAGTTCTGGTCTGGGTGTTGGGCGAGATGCCGGGCAAGCTGAATCTGAGCCACAAGGCGCCAGGAAAGGCGATCAATGGATAGAGCGTAGCTGGATTGGAAGGATAGCGGAGTACCAGATGCATGGCCCACTTCAAAAGCAGGGTTGAGGTGCCAGATTATGTCAGAAACAAGATGCCGCCATGGTTCTGCAGCTGAGCTTGACAACCAGCACCCATGCAGTGGTTACAGGTCACTCATACCGTTGCGCTCTAGCTCCAGAAGTACACGGACGCCGTAGTAGAAACGCTCCTTCAAGTATGCCTGCTCCCAGTCCCGTAAGGTGACGAGTTTACTCCAATTGCCTTGGCGCAACGCTTCCGCTACCGGTCCATGCCGAGTCCTTCGCGCCACAGCAGCCCGTTGAAACCAACTGCGAGGCACGTTCTTGCCCTCCGCCCTCAGCAAGAAATAGCCTTCTAATGGGCTTCCTCCGGCTGCCTCATACAGCGCTGCTTTTCTAGGCATTGCCTGCGCCTCCCAGAACGATGATCTTCATCGGTGCACCTCCCTTCGACAGGATTTCCGGCCGGCCATACAAAGAATGTAGAGCCACGCGCCGACACAAACACCTATAGCAATGAGAAGCTAGTCTTCGAACTTCTTCTCTAACCCCGCCGCAGGAACGCCGTCTCGGTCCCAGCCACGCTTCTCATAATACAGAGAAAGAAGCCTCTGGAAGGATTCCTCGTCTACCACTTTACCTGCGTTCGGACCGGTGAGGACAGGATTGGCCGAAACCTTATAGGGAAGGCAGTCATCTTCACGACTCATACCAAGGCGGGTATTTATGAGGCGTGTCAGGTCATAGACGTCATTCGACAGTGCCAGAAGCTGCTCGAGAGACGCATCTTTTCCGGTCACATACTTATAGAAGTTCGCGTAATGCCGCTCGTTCAGGCCGAGCTCAATCCAGGGCAGACGACAAACGCCGAGCATATCAAACAACGGGCGCAGCGTCTGGTGATATATCACAATATCAACCCTATCTTCGTCAGACCAGTTCTGCCCCTCCTCCATTTCCTTGGCAATGGTCCACGCCCGAGTGTGATGCGCACCTATGTCTGAGGTGGCATAAGCCAGCGCCATCGAAGCACCCGCACGGCTGTCATATGCAGACTGCTCCAGCCCCTTCACCTGGAGGATGATCTTGTCCATCTCAGGCCATTGCTCAATAACGCGCCGCGAACCGTCAGCAATAATGTCACCGATGCCTTGCCGGTTGGCGATCCTCTGTATTAGCTCCAGGATGGCATCCTCATCCCCCCAGGTAATATCCTTACCATCAAGGTCGGAGAGCGAGAGTATTCCTTTCTCGTATCCCTCAATCACAGCTCCCACGAGGTTGCCCGTGGAAATCGTATCTAGCCCCAACTCGTCACACAACTGGTTGGCAGCAAGCACCGCAGCAAAATTGTCGACTCCCAAGTTAGAGCCCAGCATAGCACAGGATTCATATTCCGGCCCCTCAAGTACCGTTCCTGTGTATTTCCCGTTCTTCACCAGGCAAATGTTGCCACAGCACATTGGGCACAGGAAACAAGCGCTATCACCTATTTTGTAGTGAGCCAACATCGTCGCACCGTTGATCTGGCTATGCCTGGCAAAAACACTGTCCTTGAAGTTGTAGGCCGGCAGAATGCCCTTCTCATTGGCATACTCGATAACATTCATCAAGCCTTCCTGCTGCCACATTCTGAAGAACTTGTGTTCTTCCATGTATTCGTAAGCCTTGTCAGCCTCAGCCTTCAGTCCTTCGATATCATGGACGGGAAGGTCCTTGTGTCCGCGCACGGCAATCGCTTTGAGGTTCTTAGACCCCATGATCGCGCCTATCCCGATCCTGCCAGCGTTACGGCTCCAGGCACTATTGACGCAGGCGAACTTCACCATGTTCTCCCCAGCTACACCAATAGTGGCAACCTGTACAGCATAAGTGTCCAGTCGTTCTTTGATGATTCCTTCCGCTTCCAGACAGGTGGTTCCTTTCAGTTCAGGCATGGGCAGAATGGTCATTTCACCGTTGTCGATGAAAAGGATTGACAGCTCCGGCGCTCTGCCGGTAATGGAGAGCACATCGATTCCCGTCTGTCGAAGCTCGACACCAAAGGTGCCACCCATGGAGGAATCCCCGTAAAGGCCGGTGGCCGGCGAGATAGCCACGAAGGAGGTCTTCCCCGACGACGGTAGATAAGCCCCGGTCAGAGGGCCCGGTGCGACGACCAGAAGATTCTCCGGCCCAAGTGGGTCTACCTTAAAATCATGCTTATTCAGATTGTCCCAGACCAATTTCGCACCAAAGCCACGCCCCCCAATGTACTTCTCTACAAAGGGCGTCGAAAGATCCCGATGCTCAGCACCCCCCTTGGTGAGGTCTACACACAAGTGCTTCTTGAAGTATCCGCTCTTCACACTCATAGCTCCTCCTTCCCTATCTCCGCATAATGGATAGTCTTGTGTTCTCCTTTTTCGTAGAACTCGATTTCTTTCATCTGCGTGTAGCTCAGCACGTTATTCAAGCGTTTGGATTCCCCCAGGGCAGCCGCCGGTATCAGCTTGAGTGCCCCCTTAGGGCATTTCTTAACGCACTCAGGATCTCCCCCACACATGTCGCACTTGATAGGCAGGTCGCAATCCTCATGCGCATATAGTGCCCCGAAAGGACACGCCTCCACGCACTTATAGCACGAAATGCAGCCTTCCTTGTCCAATTGCACGACGCCATCAACCCATCGCAAGACATCAGTAGGACACACTTGCGCGCAGGTCGGCTCTTTGCACTGG
>JAUVVE010000048.1 GCA_030604795.1 Dehalococcoidia bacterium
ACAAGTGGTCTCTGTGATTCCACGTTGGCATATCTCACCAGGGTCAGAATTCTCTCAGCCTCCGCAGGGTTGGCGAACTCTACCTCCATCTGGCCCATTATATGCCTGAAGCCGGATGTGCCACCATATTCGCCTGAGGATATCTCTCTGCCCGTCTCGACGAACTCCGGTTCACCCCGTCCCAGGTCGGTATAGTCGTATAGCTCATAGTTCTCGGGGTCTTTTAGCACCCCGTCAGCATGGATACCGGAAGCGTGAGCGAAGGCGTTGGCGCCAACGCCTGGCTGGTTGATAGGGATAGGGACCCCGAAAGCGTAACTGGCGAATTTGGCTATCTTCCACGCCTTGGATAGGTCAATCGGGCTTCCCAGTTGGTATTCCTCTCCAAGAGTCTTGGATTTGACCACTGCCAGAACCGTAGCCACAAGGTCAGCATTGCCGGCTCTTTCCCCGATGCCATTGACAGTGGTGTTGATGTAGGCATCCTGTCCGCCATCGATGACGCCCTTAGCTCCGGCAATGGAGTTTGCCACCGCCATTCCCAGGTCATTGTGACAGTGAAGCTCGATGGGCACAGCTACATCTTTGGCCAGCGTATTCACGCTGTCATATATGGTGAAAGGAGTATCATAGCCAAGCGTGTCACAGTATCTAATCCTGTCAGCACCGTGAGTCTTCGCCGCCGAAGCAAACTTGATCAGGAAGTCTAGCTCTGTTCTTGAGGCATCTTCAGCATTCACGCCTATGGTTTCAACGCCGTGTGAGCGGGCTGCTTCCACAGCGTCAACCATCATCTCTACGATGTCATCTCCGGTCTTTCTGCCTTGGAACTTGCCCTGAATCATTTGCTCGGAGGTAGAGATTGACAGATTAAGGTGTTTAAGCTTGGGAACAAGCCTGAAAGCTGTTTCGACGTCAGCCGCTGTTGCTCTTATCCACCCGCTCAGGTGAATAGGTTTCAAGACACCCAACTCGGCTAGCTCTTCGTTTGCCTCAAGATAGAATGATTCATGCTTGGTGGTGGGAAAGCCAAACTCAGACTGAAAAACGCCCATCTCGTTCAGATAGATGTTTATCATTGTCTTTTCCAGTTTGGACAAGCCCAGGTTAGCGGTCTGAACGCCGTCTCTGTTGGTCACATCAATAATATAAATCTTGCCCATGTGTTCTTCTCCCAGGAGATTTCTGGACTGAGGTAGCAGCCCATTTGAGGCTGTTGGTGACGGGGCATCTAGTGAATAGTATACTCAACTCCGGAAACTAAGGCAAAAACGCGCTGTAAAGCTACCGGTGGCGTCCCTGGAGGGATTCGAACCCACGACCCGCTGCTTAGAAGGCAGCCGCTCTATCCTCTGAGCTACAGGGACTCAACTCGAGTGTAGCACAGGGAGCGTGAACTGGCAATAACCCGAAAGACCGTCTTTGAGTTGACATGCCACAGCTATGGGGCCAGAAAGTGGAATAGACTGCGTCAGTGGCATACAAAGTCAGCTTTTGTGGGCTGTAGCAACATGCTCTTGCCAGCAGGCAACATGCACGTACGCCGCGCAGCGGGCGCAATAATAAATCCTGGTTATGGCTTTCTTACCGCAGACGGGACATTTCATGTGGTTCTTCTCCCTCAGCCTCATGTTTTCGGCTCGGTCTGAGCCAGGCACGCGCTACCTATTCTTCCCCGTCTCCATTCCCACCCTTGTCCTCCTTCTTTTCAGCTTTGCTGCCGGTCTCCGCCACGCCTTGGTCTACTTTCTTGCTCTCCTTATTACCGTTTTGCAGCCCGCTTTTTCCGGCGTTGTGGTCAGTCACATAGAAGCCAGAGCCCTTAAAGATTATGGGTACCGGGGAGAAAAGCCTCCGGGCGCCGTTCCTGCAATTGGGGCAGGCAACCACAGATTCATCGGTAAAGCTCTGCCTCTGCTCGAATTGCGTGTTGCACTTCGGGCACAGATACCGGTAGATGGGCATAGTATACCTCCTGGCCTAAGAAAAGATAGACAGACCATAACAAGAACTGCCACGAAGAGCCACTCATCAGGAATTAGCAGGCTCATTCGTCGACTGCTAATTCTACTAGGATGGCCATGGTTAGTCAAGTCGTACCGCCGTGAATGTCAGAGATATGCTTCACGCCCTGACGGGGGTATGATATACTGTTGTTGCGTAGAGGACGGGGGAACGTACCTACTTCCTATGGCCACTCAGGTACGGTGGCGGTTTGACTGCCTGCATCTTGGCTACAGGGACGGGTGTGTATCAGTCACGGGCTCGTAGCTCAGCGGCAGAGCGTCCGGCTCATAACCGGTTGGTCGCAGGTTCGAATCCTGCCGAGCCCACCATTCCGCCATGTTGCTCTTGCACTGGCGGCTTGCCGATCCTGGCTCGGCATTCACTTGAGCTGGTCTCTGGAGAACTCGAGGACTCGGCGCGCCACAACAAGCATGTTGATCTGGCCGGTGCCCTCGAAGATGTCATTTATCTTGGCATCGCGCATGCATTTCTCTACGATGTACTTCCCGGAATAGCCGAGAGGCCCCATCAGCTCGACTGCTTTCTGGGTGATCTTGGTGACAGCGAGTCCAGTTTTGGCTTTGCACATTGAGGCTTGCAGACTGTTGGCTTGGCCCTGGCTCATCATCCATACTGCTCGCATCGTTAGCATCTTGGCTGCCTTGTAGGTGGCTTCCATGTCCATGACATCGCGTTCGATGGCGGTGAGCTTCTGGCGTGGCAAGCCGTAGCGTATTTCGATACCCTCCTTTTCCAGAGCTTCCTTGACGAAATCCAGGGCAGCGCGTGCCACACCTATGGCCTGGGCGGCCACGATAGGTCGGGTAGCGTCGAAAGTGGCCATTGCCTTCTGGAAGCCCGCCGTCTTGGTCTTGTCTAACTTCCTGACTTCGGGGCTCCCGAGTATGTTTTCATAGGGGATACGGCAATCCTCGAAAACGATGGTGGCAGTGTCGCTGGCTCTGATTCCCAGCTTTTTCTCCAGTTTCTCCACACTCATCCCTGGCGTTCCGGCCTCCACCACGAATGCCTTCATGCCAGCTCGCCCTGCCGACTTATCCACAGTCGCCCAAACCACCACGAAGCCATCGGATTCCTCTACGGCTCTCTTGCCGGCGGTCACGAAAATCTTCTCACCATTGAGCACCCATTCGTCGCCGTCACGCACTGCGGTGGTGGTGATAGCAGAGGTGTCTGAGCCGCAACCGGATTCGGTCATGGCCATAGCGGCCCACACGGGCTTGCCCTCGCCGAAGCGCTTAAGGAAGCGCCCCATCTGCTCCTGTGTCCCTGATGCGAAAACAGCGGCACCTCCCAGGCCAGGGCCTGCAAGGCATAACACGAGTCCCGCATCACCCCAGCACATCTCCTCGATCCTAAGTGCTCCGACTACGCCTAAGGGATCCCGACTTCCTTCTGCCCTTCTCTCCCACATTGTGTCAATAAGTTCTTGAGGGCTCTCGTGCTCGTGTTCATCATAGTAACGACCTATAGGTCGTAAGAGTTCCTCGGCGGTCTTGTGAGCCATCTTTACCGAGGCTTCTTCCTCGGGTGAGAGTTCGAAATCAATCATGTTGTCATACCTCCTTCTATATGATGGCCATACCATCAAAGGTGGCAAATCCGCGACCGTTCCTCAGCCATAATTCGACTGGATGCTCACGAATGTAGCCATGTCCGCCCAAGATCTGGACGCCGCCGTCTGTTACCATTACCACCATATCATCAGCATACATCTTCACCAAGGAAGCCTCTCTGGTTGCGTTTTCTTGCCTGTCCAGTTTCCAGGCAGCTTCCCACGTCATTAGCCTCGTGGCGTCAACCTCGATAGCCATTTCCGCCAGCATGAAGGCGATAGCCTGGCGAGACGCAATGGGCTCGCCAAAAGCAGCACGCTCTTTGGCATAATCTCGCGAGTACTCAAAGGCTGCCCTGGCTACTCCCACAGCCATTGCTGAGAGGGCCACGCGCGAGCAGTTCATGATTCGGTTGAAATCGCACCCATCTTTACCGCCTAGGCGATTCGCCTGGGGCACCCGGCAATCCTTGAAGGTGACTTCGTAGGTAGGTAGCGCTTTCAGTCCCATGTTTTTCTCTCGCTCACCTACCTCGAGTCCTGAGGCGCCTTTCTCAAGGATGAACCCTTGGGTGCTCCCATTTTCGGCCGCGTAGACTAACAACAAGTCGGCATCGGCTGCTAAGGGAACGTAGCACTTCTCACCGCTCACGATGTAGTCATTGCCGTCAAGGCGGGCGGATGCTGAAAGGGCGCAGGGGTCAGAATTGAAGCGCGGCTCAATAAGGGCGGCCGTGGCCGGCTTGTACTTGTCACCGCAGAAAGCAGGCAGGTACTTGCTCTGTTGCTCCGGAGTCCCCATCTCGAGGATAGGGTAGGCTACCAGGGCCGGGCAGAGGGTATGCATGGCCATAGACAGGTCGCCCCACGCAAGTTCCTCAGCGATCAGCGAACCTGTAATGGCCGAACGTTCTCCGCCAAGCCCATTATGCTCCTCGGGAATGCCGGTGGAAATGAAGCCCAGTTCCCAGGCAGTGTCCACGACATGAGCGGGAATCTCCCCGCTTTCGTCGGCCTCCCTGTAGACCTTCCGGAACTCATCCGTAGCAACCTGCTTCACCATATTCACGATCATTTGCTGCTCTTCAGTGGGGCTAAACGAAATCATTGTTCGCTCCTTTCACTACATGTGTGCGCTGCTTCGCCGCAGCTCGTTGACAGGCCGCCTAATAATATAACACTGGCAGAGCTTTTCGTCAAAGCGAAGTTGTACGGTGGGATGTCTTTCGGGACACCGTGTGTCTCATGGATAACCATGGTATTTGTATATCTCAGAGCTTATTGAGATAGCGCTGAAGCGTGAATGTCAAAGGCTTTGGCGACCTGGATTAGGTCAGGTATCTCTTGGGACTTGTGGCACCAGCCTCAGCAGCGTGAACAGCCATGGTGCACCCAGAGTGGTCCAAATACCGACAAGCGCGTAGCGCACGAAGCGGAATGGCAGGTAGAGTGCCGATTGCTCGCCAGGGAACACCGCCTTGAGTCCCACGTAGAGGCCGGCGACGACCACGCCGCCCACAAGGAAACGCACCACACGCTGCCACCAGGGCCCACGGGCGCTAAAGGAGATGTAGCGGTGCGTCAATCCCAGTCCCACTCCCATGCCAGCCAGCGGCGCCAACGATGTGACAGTATCCTCAGTGGGGTGAATCAGAAGCAGCAGGAGAGGTACAGCCAACGCTAAGAAGATGTGCATGCGCAAGTTTAGCTTGGCCAACCATTGCTCGACCCGCGGTTGCACGGCTAGGTAGAGGCCTAGCAAAGCGGCGCCGATTGCCCAGCCAGCAAGCACGTCTGTAGGGAAGTGTACTCCGAGATAGACCCGTGAGAAACCAATGAGTGTCATCAGACTGATAGTCACCGCCCAAAACCAATTCTTGCGTGCCCAGACGGCGATGCTGCCCCATACTACAACGGCTGACTGTGAGTGGCCACTGGGCAGCCCGTACCCTTCAGCATCGGCGAGCTTTATGCTTGGGTCGAGTTGGAATGGGCGGGGTTGGCAGAACAGGTCCTTTATGCCGAAGTTCAAATAGGTTGACAGCAAGAAGAGGGCGCCCACGCGCACGCCCAATCCAAAATCCACACACCACAGGAGCACGGGCAGGAGAATCAGATAGAATTCCTCCTCCCCCATAAAGGTAATGGCACGGAAGATATTGTCCAACACCGGTCCGTGGACTTGCTGGATGGCGATGATAAGGTCAATGCCCCATTGCAGGATGGTTTCCATGTTCTCCTCGAGTAATATTGGGACTTATGTTCACAGGCTTCATTTCAGCCTTCTGTTTCTCTCCTGAAGATACTTGAAGACGGACATAGCGGCTGTAGCACCGTCGCCGACTGCGCTGGCTACCTGGCGAGCTGAGTTCCTGCGTATATCACCGACGGCGAAGATGCCGGAAGCTGAGGTAGCCATTGACTCGTCAGTCACAATGCGGCCTACTTCGTCGAGGTGCACTATGTTGCCGAAGCACTGACTGTTGGGCTGAAGTCCTATGGCGACAAAGACGCCAGCCACCTGGAGCATAGAGGTTTTGCCTGTTTTCACATTCCGTAGCTTGAGCCCGCTGACTGCTTCCTCACCCGTGATATCTTCGACTATGGTATCCCAGATAAACTCTAGTTTGGGTTGCGCAAACGCTTGCCGCTGGAGAACCTGCCCTGCCCTGAGCTGGTCGCGACGATGTATGATGTAGACCCTGGTGGCATGCTGGCTTAACTCCAAGGCATCGGTGATGGCAGCATCGCCCCCTCCCACTACGGCTAGGTCACGGTCACGGAAAAGGAAGCCGTCGCAGGTGGCACAATAGGATACACCGCGGCCTAAGAGCTTCTCCTCGCCGGCGACGCCTAGCCTGACGTGCTCGGAGCCGGCGGCGATGATGACTGCGTCAGTTTCAA
>JAUVVE010000118.1 GCA_030604795.1 Dehalococcoidia bacterium
CGGGAAGATGGAGCTCTTCTCACCCCGTTTCAGGGAAGCCGTGCTACAGGCAGTACACAGCGGCAAGAAAGTTCTGGGCACTATTATGCTTAGCCCGCATCCCTTCGCCGACGAGATCAAACGTCACGCCAAGGTAAAGATGCTCCATGTTAGCCCAGCTAATCGTGACGAAGTGCTGACACAAGTAATAAGCTGGCTGAAGTCAACCACTGATGAAAATAACCCTCAAGCCAATAGGCAGCATTGATAGTGACACACTGGAACATCTGAAAGAGAGACTCAATCGAACCTTTGGTTGCTCCATCGAGATAACCTCACAGATCGATTCCCCCGACCGGGCCTATGACCCCAAACGGGGACAGTATGTAGCTTCGGTATTGCTCGCCCAACTGGAAACACCTGCTGTGGCCAGGGATGGAAAGATTCTGGGCTTGGCTGATGCCGACCTTTATGCCCCAGGGCTAAACTTCATATTCGGTCAAGCTGACACGACCTCCGGTGTAGCCATCATATCTTTATGCCGTCTCAGACAGGAGTATTATGGCTTGCCCTCGGACGAAGGCCTGTTTCTGGACAGAGTCGCCAAAGAAGCGGTTCACGAACTGGGACACGCCTTTGGCCTGGGGCATTGCTCAGATGCCAGGTGCATAATGCACTTCTCCAATAGCTTAGCGGATACTGACCGCAAACAGGCCCAGTTCTGTAGCCAATGCCGCCCAAAGCTGATAAAATGAGGCCGGGTCGGATTATGCGAAGAGTAGCTGTAATCGGCGTCGGGATGACGAAATTCAGCGGCAAGCAGGACAAGACATGCGTGGAGCTGTTTGCCGAAGCTGCCATGGACGCTATAAGCGAGTCCAATCTGAAACCGAGGGATATCCAAGCTCTTTTTATGGGCAACGTTCTGGGGGACTTCTCCGAAGGGCAAGGCCAGCCACAGGTTTTTGCTGCTGATTACATCGGTGCCTTCAATATCCCGGCCAACAAATATGAAAACGCCTGCGCTTCGGCCAGCGCCGCAGCCAGAGACGCCTTCATATGGGTAGCTTCGGGGTTCTATGACATAGTCCTGGCTGGCGGCACTGAAACAGCCAGCAAGATGGGAACGCCTCTAGCCACCAGAACCTTTGCCATGGGCAGCGATAGCCGCTATGAATATCCGGCGGGAATCACTTTCCCTGGCGTCTTCGCCATGCTAACTCATCTCTACGCAAAGAAACATGGCATACCTCTAGAAAAGCTCAAGCGGCAAATGGCTCAGGTTTCCATCAACTCCCACCATTACGGTGCGCTTAACCCTAAAGCTCACTTCCAGAAAGAGATAACTATGGACAAGGTACTCGACGGCTTCATGGTATGCCAGCCACTCCAGCTCCTCGACTGCTGTCCGTTTTCCGACGGGGCTTCAGCCATTGTTCTTGCCTCGGAAGAGGCGGCGAGAAAACTGACCGACAAGCCAGTCTACATTGCCGGTGTAGGTCAGGCTTCAGCCGGCAATCTGCTCAGCCAAAAAGACTACCTACCCAGGATTAGGTCCAGAGAACTGTCTGCCAAACAAGCTTATGATATGGCCGGACTTAGCCCCAAGGATATAGATGTCTGTGAACTTCACGACTGCTTCAGCATAGCCACAATTATCGCGCTGGAAGGCCTCGGCTTCTTTGAATTTGGCAAGGCCAGCGAAGCTGTGGAAACAGGCCAAACGAAGATCGGGGGCAAGATAGCCGTTAACCCCTCCGGCGGACTGAAAGCCAAAGGGCACCCTATAGGCGCCACCGGCACCGCTCAGGTCTACGATATAGTCAAGCAGCTAAGAGCTGAATGCGGCGAGCGTCAGGTCGAAGGGGCCAGAGTGGGCATGACTGATACGCTCGGTGGAGATGGCGGCACAATCGTCAATTTGATTCTGAAGAGAGGCTGGTGATTTGCGACTGCTTCACGCATCCCAACGAGGCTAACAGTGGAACACAGGCTGAGTTTCAAGGAATATAATGAGGCACTTAAGCAGAACAAGCTGCTGGGCTTGAAATGCAATGAGTGCGGCACGATTACGGCGCCACCAAAGATAACCTGCGGCGAGTGCGCCAGCACAGATATGGATGTTGTCGAATTGAGCGGTAAGGGTGAGATCCAGACGTTTACCACCGTGTTCGTGCCCGCAGAAGGCCGTGAAGCCGAGGCACCCTACATCATCGTGTTAGTTCAACTCGACGAAGGCCCCTGGATAATGGGTAACCTGACCGGGATTGAGCCGGATAAGGCAACCATGGAGATAATGGGCAAGAGAGTAAAGATGGGGCACGCGGTATTTGCTGGGGACAAGTACTCTGCTGGAGACGGAGCCAGACCCCTCTTCAGCTTCGAAGCTTGAAGAGCATCGTCAGACAACTGAATCTACATAGAGACCATGGCAAAACCGCCAGCTATAGTTGAGGCACTACTCAAGTCGGAAGCCTACCCTCACAAGCCCCGGAAGATAGAACTAGTACAGACTCAAATGTCATTCCTCTTTCTCACGGGCGGTTACGTATACAAGGTCAAGAAACCTGTCGATCTGGGATATCTCGACTATACCACCCTGGAAAAGCGCCGTTTCTTCTGCCACCAGGAGCTAGAACTGAACAGACGCCTTTGCCCCGACGTTTACCTGGAAGTAGTACCTATAGTCAGGAGTGAAGGGCAAATCCGCATCGGAGGTCAAGGCGAGACGATTGAATACGCGGTGAAGATGAGACAGCTTCCCAGAGAGCAAATGATGGATAGCCTTCTTCTCGTGAATCGAGTAACCGAGGACATGGTGGCAAGCGTGGCCAAGAAACTGGCGGCATTCCACCATAAGGCCAGGACAAGCCCCGAGATCAGCGCCTACGGGAAACTGGATGCTATTACGACAAACACCGAAGAGAACTTCAGCCAGACCAAGAAATATGTGGATGTCTCCATCTCTTCTGCAAAATATGACCGTATCAAGGCCTACACCGACAGCTTTACCAAGTCGAATAGGTCCCTGTTCCAGAAGCGAGTGAAGAATGGCAGGATAAGAGACTGCCACGGTGACCTTCACGCTGCTCATATTTGCTTCAGCGATGGCATCGATATCTACGACTGCATTGAATTCAATGATAGGTTCAGATATGGCGATGTGGCTTCCGAAGTTGCCTTCCTGGCCATGGACCTAGACCGTTACCAGCAGGCTGACCTTTCTCAAGCTTTCGTCAACGCCTACGTCCGCCAGAGCCAGGATGAAGAGTTAGTCCTACTTCTGAACTTTTACAAGTGCTACCGGGCTTACGTCCGGGGCAAAGTAGAGAGCTTTAAGCTGGATGACGCCTATATTTCACAGGAGGAAAAGACAAGGGTTTTGGCTGTTGCCAGGGGGTATTTCGAGCTTGCCGAATCATATTTAGAATACTAGCCAAGGCTTGTGCTTGAACTACTATCATTGATAAAAAGGTCCGCTAGGCTTCAAGCTTGCCGATTAGGCGTGAAATAGTGATGCAAGAAAAAGGAAGATTTCCCTATTGACATGGAGACTTTCCCCCAACATAATTCATACCACTACAATATGAGGTAGTATTATGAAACAAAGTTCTACTGGATATGGTCCTACTATGATGAGGGCGATGGAAAATCTATTGCCAGAGGATAAACGGCTTTTTGAAGATCCCTATTCAGAGAAGATTCTACCACCTGTATATAGATATTTTGTGATCATAATGCGTCCTCCTAAAATATTGAACTTTTTGGTA
>JAUVVE010000101.1 GCA_030604795.1 Dehalococcoidia bacterium
CCAGCCTAAGCCTCTCACCACAGCCTTGTGGTGCTCCATTGGCAGACAAGAACCTGTCTGTCGGCATTGGCCGAACGCGGATATGCTAACCTGTCAGATTTATCGCAGAAAGCGTAACCACCTCATTGCCGCTGCCATCATCTTCCCGAAACCTCTATGACTTTGTTCCTGCTTCTGAAGCCACTCGAAACGCGTATCGCATCCTGTGGGGCGTTGAAGTAGCGCGCCAATGATTTGATAACTGCCCTGTTGGCCTTCCCTTCCTTTGCGGGCTCCTTCACCCTTACCAACAACCCATCGCCCTCTCTGGTAACCTGCTCGCTCTTCGCATTGGGAATCACTCTGATCCTTACCTTCAATTGACAACCTCTCCCCACAAGCCTCGTTCGTGTATCCCAACGAGTCGTACCGGTAACAGCCGATTGGTTAGAGGTTGATGGCTTTCAGTGAATACCCTGATGTAGTTGTCGCTAAGCCCGGAATATACTCCGCTACCCGGAGTCGTCTCTCTCTCCCATAACACCGTCGCATTTCCGCTCAGGAATCGCTCACGGAACGCATGGGCGCTTTGCCGGGCCAGCTCCAGCATCCGCAGGCTGCGCTCTTTCTTCAACCAATCATTGACCTGCAGGCGCATCCTGCTGGCTGAAGTCCCTGGACGAGGAGAATAGACGAAGACATGAATATTGGCAAA
Organism: Dehalococcoidia bacterium; assembly: GCA_030604795.1. GTDB lineage: Bacteria > Chloroflexota > Dehalococcoidia > GIF9 > UBA5629 > JAUVVE01. Next base: position 695 of record JAUVVE010000101.1, read on the forward strand.
GCCCATTCCTTGGCAGAAGCTATAGCTTTCCTCGAATTCCTCAACGCTCTCTGCAGGGAAGCCAACCATAACATCGGTGGTGATAGCCGCATCAGGTACTGCCCTTCGAATTAAGGATACCGCCCTTTCATAATCGGCAATAGAATAACGGCGTCCCATCCGGCGGAGCACGGTGTCACTGCCGCTCTGCAGCGCCAGGTGGAAGTGACGGCACAGACGACGGTCCTGCCACAGACCGAGAAGCTCTGCAGAAATCTCCTGAGGCTGTAGAGAGGAAAGACGCACCCGCTCTACGTCCGTATCCGCAAGGATTCGTTGAACTAAACGCCGGAGATCGGCGTTGCCGTGATTATAGGCGCCAATCTTGGTCCCGGTGAGTGTGACCTCGTTGTAGCCAGCAAACGTCCTGGCCTTTACCTCACCGGTTATCTCTTCCACGGATAGGCAGTACTCGCGCCGACGCACCGCAGGAACGACACAATAGGCGCAAGAATAGCCGCAGCCATCCTGGATCTTTATGAAACTGCGGACTCGATTAGTACCGTCAGCCACAGACCTCTCTGCTGAGTGACAAGGCGCCGAAGCAAGCTTATCCTTCACCAAATCCAGCAGATGCATCTTCCGGTCGTTGCCAACGACGAGGCCAGCGCCAATCCGAGCCAATTCTTGAGGGGCTCTCTCAGCATAACAGCCGGTGGCGACCACCAGGGCTTCAGGATTCCTTCTGCGCAGTAACCGCAACAAATGGCGGGACTTGCGGTCCGCAATATGGGTCACCGTGCAGGTGTTGACAACGCAGACATCCGCCTCGTCCCCACTAGTGACGCCATACCCAGCTTGGGCAAATCGCCAGGCCAAAAGCTCAGTCTCGGCCTGATTGAGCTTGCAGCCCAGAGTTCGAAAAGCCACCTTCGGCTTGACTTCCACAGTTCCACCTGACGGCAATTATAGTTATCCTGCGCTCGCCCGGTCAACCACGAAAGCACGCTCCAGAATTCCTCAACACGATTCACTTGTCGACAACGGTGAATTAGGCTACACTGAGGACAACGAGGAGGTAAGCAGATGCTGGGATTCACCCTCTCGGAAGAACAATCAGCCATCCAAAAACTGGCCCTGGAGTTTACCCAGAAGGAGATTAAGCCAGTAGCCATCAAGTTTGAGAACGATGCGGAGGGGAAGCTAGCCGAGGCCATTTTCAGAAAGGCAGCTGAGGTGGGTATTCTGGGGTTGCCCATCTCCAAGGAATATGGAGGTGGCGATGCCTCTAACGTGGAGTGCAGCATTGTCCTGGAGGAGCTGGCCGCAGGTTGTGGTGGTATTGCCACGGCTATCGGAGCCAGTTGGTTCGGACAGACTCCGATTATGCTGGCAGCTACTCCAGAGCAGCGCCAGCGATGGCTTCCACCCCTTACCAGAGACGGCAATCTATGCTGTATGGCGATGACCGAGCCCGCCGGAGGCTCTGACATTGAGAACCCCCATATGCACTCGAAGACCATAAGAACCATTGCCAGAACTGATGGCGATGACTACATGGTAAACGGCACCAAGATCTGGCCCAGCAACTCGACGAACTCTCATCTCTATACGGTGGTAGCTACCATCAACCCTGAACTGGGTGACGAAGGCTCTTGCATTCTGGTTATCCCCCGAGGCACCCCCGGACTTTCCTTCGGCAAACCAATTAAGAAGATGGGGATGGATGCTGACAGCAACTCGGAGATATTCCTCGACAATGTCAGAGTGTCCAAGGATAGTCTGCTGGGGAAGGTCGGAGATGGTGCCAGGTTATTGCAGCGCACCTTAATCTACAACCGAACCGGGGCTGGTGCCATCGCCACGGGTATAGCTCGGGGTGCTTTTGAACTTGCCCTGAAATATGCGAAGGAAAGGATAACGGCCGGTAAGCCGTTGATAGAACACGAGATTATTTGTACCATGTTTGCCGATATGTCCACCGAAATCGAGGCTGCCCGCTTGCTATACTTGAGGGCTGCCTGGTTTAATGCCCAGCGAGGTTTGGCTAACATGGCATGGTCAACTATGGCAAAGGTCTATGCCAGCGATGTGGCAATGAGAGTAACCACAGATGCGGTTCAGGTCATGGGCTCTTACGGTTACTCTAGAGAGGTGGGTGTAGAGAAGTACATGCGGGATGCCAAGATCATGCAGATTTACATCGGAGCCAACGAACTCACCCGCCAGGTTATTGGCGAGGCACTTTGAGCTAAATGAACTGCTAAAGAAGTGTAGACTTGATTCACACTCATTGGAGATTACTACCCCCGGCAGAACAACCGCTTAATATTGCTGGGATCCGGCCATTGGTGGCTCAACTACTTCACAACCGAGGCGTCTTTGAGCCCTCCCAGGCCGAGATCTTCCTGAGTGCCGACAAGCGCCTGGAAGTTGACCCTTTCCTTCTCCCCGACGTGCATCAGGCAGTAAGCAGAACTTATCAGGCCCTGCTGTCCGGGGAGACAATCGCCATCTACGGCGATTTCGATGCTGATGGCATCACAGCTACAGCGCTCCTGGTTCAAGGGCTGTCGGCACTCGGGGGCAAAGTCATCCCCTACATCCCCCGTCGCATCTCCGAGGGCTACGGATTGCACATAGCCGGTCTGGAGAAGCTCCGCAAACAAGGCGTCAGCTTGGTCATTACCGTCGATACCGGAATCAGTGCCTTTGCCCCGGTTAAGGAAGCCCGAAAGATGGGGATAGACGTGGTGGTCACCGACCATCACGTCCCGTTAGACTCCCTGCCAACAGCCAAGGCAGTGGTCAACCCCAAGCGATGCGATTCCGCTTATGGCTCCACTGAACTTGCTGGGGTAGGCGTCGCCTTCAAACTCCTTCAGGCGCTCCTCAAGGGAAGTGGACAAGAGGCATTGGTGGACAGGTCGTTGGACCTGGTGGCCTTAGGCACTGTCACCGATATGGTGCCACTGGTCGGCGAGAATCGCTACTGGGTAAAGCGCGGACTTGAACTTCTGAACGACACCAAGCGGCTTGGCCTTCAAGAACTGATCCGTTACGCCGGCCTGGAGGCGGGCAGTCTCGATGCTCAGAGCATCTCCTGGATACTGGGGCCTCGCCTCAACGCTGCCGGCAGACTCGATGACGCAACTACCAGTTACCAACTGCTGATAACCGAAAACCCGCAGGAAGCCAGTTCACTCGCTTCGGAACTTGAGGAGAAGAATGCCAAGAGGCGGCGGCTGGGTGACCAACTACAGACCAGAGCCAGGGAAGCGGTAACCGCTGCCGGCGTTGACCTTCCACTGCTAATGGCAGGCGACGAGGATTATCCGCCAGGCGTTCTGGGACTTGTCGCCGGTAGATTGGCAGAAGAATTCTACCGTCCCGTGGTCCTTTTGAGATTTGGTGCGGAGACGTGCCGCGGTAGCGGGCGGAGCATACCCGAATTCGACCTGATGGCTGCTCTTGCAGACTGCCAGGACCTCCTGTCCAACTTCGGTGGCCACGCCAAGGCAGCTGGCTTCAACGTGCCAACCAAGAACCTGGCTCAGCTCCAACAGCGACTCTCCGACTCGGCTCAAGCCCAATTGGCTGGCCTCGA
>JAUVVE010000079.1 GCA_030604795.1 Dehalococcoidia bacterium
CACGTCTCTCTCTGGCTCTCTTGGCCTCGACCTCGAAAATGCAGTCCGCAGGTAGTCCACTATGACCGCTTCTTTAGTTTGTGGCATTCTTTGACCTCCTTGGATTTGGTAGCTGTTAGTTCTACTGTGCTCCGTAGACGATGACAAATGAAATGCAGGCCTTCTCCTTTCTAGTAGTTCTCCCTCTTGAGAATTGTGGCCACTCCTTGGCCTCCACCGACGCACGCGTTTGCCAGGCCGTAAGTGCTCCCTTCAACATTCAGTATTCTGGCCAGCGTTCCGACCAGCCTGGTTCCACTGGCGCCCAGCGGATGGCCGATGGCAGTGGCCCCACCTTTGACGTTCACTTTCTGGGGGTCAATGCCCAGCTCCTTTATTGCGTTGAGCGCGACAATACAAAATGCCTCGTTTATCTCCCAGAAATCGATGTCCTTCACCTCAAGGCCGACATTCTTCAAGGCCTTGTTGCTGGCGGGGACTGGGCCTTCTCCCATGACGGTCGGGTCGACGCCAGCCCACCCCATGGACACAATTGTGGCCAGGGGCTTGAGCCCGTACTCTTTTGCCTTCTCTTTCGACATCAGCATTATGGCAGTGGCAGCAGCGTTCAGGGGGGAGGAGTTCCCAGCGGTTACCTGACCATCCTCTTTGAATGCCGGTCTCAGCCCGGCGAGCCCTTCCAATGTCGTATCTGCCCTGATAGCCTGGTCGCTGTCGATGACTTTCTTTGTCCCGTCGGCCAGCGTTACCTCGATGGGCATTATTTCGCCCTTGAAGAATCCCTCCTCTAGCGCCTTCGCCGCCTTTTGGTGGCTCCCCAGCGCCCACTTGTCCATGTCCTCTCTGGTGAAAGTAGTCTTCGAAAGCAGCTTTTCCGCTGTCTGTCCCATGGTCACCATTTCGCCGGACTTAATTAGGTCCATGGGTGGCTTCATGGCCCATTCAGGACCACCCCCCATTGGATTGTGCGTCATATGCTCGATCCCCCCTGCCATAACAATGTCCGAGTACCCGAGCATTATTTCCATGGCACCCTGGTGTATGGTTGACATTGAAGACCCGCACTGCCGGTCAGAACCTTGAGCCGGGACGCTGTAGGGCAGCCCCGCTAGAAGCGTTATGGTTCTGCCTCCCATCGTGGCATTCTCACCGTAGCCGATTGCGCAACCAGTCAGGACGTCATTGATTTCCTCTGGCTTGACTTTGGTTCTTTTCACCAGCTCCTTTATCAGGTTCGCCAGCACTTCGTCCATTCTCAGGCTGTTGAACACGTCCCTCTCTGGTTCCCTTGGCCTCGACCTTGAAAATGCAGACCGCAGGTAGTCTACTATGACTGCTTCTCTAGTTTGTGCCATTCTTTGCCCTCCTTGCTTCAAGCAATCCAAGATTGTACTATTCTGAGCAGATGAAAGCAAATAGGATGGGGCTCACACCCGGTTACCTACAGGGATTATGTATAGGGGCTTGAACTGCTCCTCAACTTTCAAGACACTCCTGACCTCTTCATCCTCGAAGGCACCGACCATTACTGTAGCCAGGCCCAGAGCAATAGCCTGTAGCGAGACGTTTTGGCCAACATGCCCAACTTCCATGTGGACGTATCTCTCGCCGCGCCTGCCGTATCTATAGGCAGTCCTGGGGTAAAGTGCACAGACGACTATGTCGACTGGACAGGCAGCGACAAAACCCTGGCCGAGGGCAGCTTCAGCCAGCTTCTGTCTGAAGTCGCCCTTGAGGTGCAGACTTACCGAATGGCTGTCCACTTCATAATGATATATGCCAGCCTCCAGGCCTTCCACCGTCTGGTCGCCAACGACGGCAAGAATCTCCAAAGGGTAGGTGGCTCCGGCGCTGGGCGCCGCTCTGTGGCCACCGGCGCCGGTGATGCCCTGAGCCGACCATAGCAATTGCGAAAGCTGTGGCAAGGACAGTGGCTGAGCCCTAAACCTTCTCGCTGACCTTCGCTTTGCAATAGCCTCTTCGACTGATGATTTCCCCTTGAGGTTTGGAGGAGGGAGCTTGATCGGAGTTTCTGCCATCTAGTAATGCTAGCCTTTGACGACTCCCATAGGGGTTGCCATAGCCACCTTTCGAGATATTCCGGCTTGGTGGGTGACTTCAACTACCTGACTGACATCTTTATAGGCTTGTGATGCCTCTTCAGCCAGGGAAGCCATACTGCCAGTTTTGACGGTGATACCCCTGGCAGCCAGTTCAGCGGCAATATCAGTGCCCCTCAGGCTACGCCTGGCTGCGCCGCGGCTCTGTAGCCTGCCGGCACCATGGCAGGTGGAACCAAAAGTGTCAGCCATTGCCTTTTCTGTGCCTATGGCGACATAGGAGCGGCGCCCCATATCACCGGGGATGAGCACCGGCTGCCCGAACTCCTTGTAGCGTTGTGGTACATCTTCATGCCCGGCAGGAAAAGCTCTGGTAGCCCCCTTGCGGTGGATACACAGCGTAACCTTGTTGCCGTCTATGTTGTGGTCCTCTATCTTGGCAATATTATGAGCCACGTCGTACACCTGCTCCATGCCCAGCTCCTCGAGGCTCTTGGCGAAGACCTTGGCAAAGGATTCCCGGACCCAATGGGTAATGCACTGACGGTTAGCCCATGCGTAATTGGCGGCACAAGCCATGGCCGCCAAATAAGCCTTGCCCTCTGGCGACTCTACCGGGGCACAGGCCAATTGCCGGTCGGGGAGGCTAATGCCATATGTCCGCACCGCCCCCTCCATTACCCTCAAGTAGTCGTCGCAGACTTGATGTCCAAGGCCTCTGGAGCCTGTATGAATCAGGAGCAACACCTGCCCGGTTCGGTCAATACCCATGGCTTTGGCCGAGGCCTCATCATAGATCTCCCTGACAACCTGCACTTCTAGGAAGTGATTCCCAGCGCCGAGGGTTCCTGACTGCGGAGCGCCCCTCTTCTTGGCTCTTGGGCTTACTTTCTCCGGGTCAGCGCCTTTCATGCGCCCTGTCTCTTCGGTAGCTTCGAGGTCTTGGGGGAGGCCGAAGCCACGTTTTACCGCCCAGTGGGCACCATTGGTGAGTAGCTCGTTGATCTCCTTTTCGTTTACTCTTATCTTCCCCTGGGAGCCAAGGCCTGAAGGAACATTGGTGAATAGATGGTTAATCAGCTCTTTGATTTTGGGCCTGACCTGATCTTCGTTGAGATTGGTACGTAGCAGCCTGACACCACAGTTGATGTCGTAGCCGACACCACCCGGCGAGACCACGCCGTCGCTTACCCGGGTAGCGGCAACTCCGCCTATGGGAAAACCATAGCCCCAATGAATGTCTGGCATAGCCAGCGAGCGCCCGACTATGCCGGGTAGGAAAGCAACGTTGGCTACTTGCTCCAGAGACTGCTCTTCCTTAATGACTCCCAGCATAGCCTCGTTAGCATAGACCAAGCCAGGAACACGCATCCCTGGTTTATAGCTTTGCGGGATTTCCCAGCGGTAGTCGTCTATTCTGTTGAGAGGTCCTTCAAATTTCGGCATAGTCCTGCCCCCTAGACGTCGAAGATTATCTTGACCTCATATCCACGACTGCCCTTGTCTATCTTTAGCATGTGATAGGTAGCCGCCTTAATCTCCCTTTTCAGCTCGTGTTGCCCGGGTTTCATCTGTTCGCCGAAGCACCTGGCTGTGAGTTGATTGCCAGTAAGTTTGTCGATTTCGAACCTTTTGAAGATGATGTGTTCGACATCGAAGATGTAGACTAGCTCGTTAAGCCAGCGTACCAACAACCCCTCTTCGTCTTCTGCCGAGAGTTTCAGCTGCCGCTGGAGGTTTTCCTTAACATCGGCCAGCTCTGCCATCAGGCTGAAGAGTCCGAGAGCGGCATTAGCAAAAAGCTCTTTGAGATCCGCGCCGTAAACCGAGATGCCGATATCTGCGGTGTGGTCGAGAACTTCGAAACCCTTCTCCACTCTCCTCACCACCTGGCCTGAGGTCGACTTCATTATATCACGTTGTCAGTGAATCCAAAAAGAGATGTGCAGGATGAGCACGAGAGCTTGACCTGCGTCCTTTACGGGTGCTAACATGCACTCACTTGGGCCGCTAGCTCAACAGGTAGAGCAGCTGACTCTTAATCAGCAGGTTCAGGGTTCGAGTCCCTGGCGGCTCAGAATGAACGTAAAGCCGAGCAACAGTCACAATCTTGGCAACTTTAGAGCAGCTGATTTACTAGCGCTCTTACGAGTGGCCACCGAGTCCGGGGCGTTGGTTTTAGAACAACTGATTTCCCCAAGAAATCCCTGCCCGCAGCTATAAACGAGTATCTGATTGACCTCCAGGTCGAAAAGCGCTCCAAGAAAACTCTGAGGTTCTACAGGCAGAACCTAGTAGACTTCCACCGAATACAACTTCAGGCTGTCCTCGTTCAGGGCTTTTTGTACTCCCAAGAATCTATGGGCTTTCGGCATCTGGTGATACCTTGCGACTTCGTGCTATAATGCGTATACTACTATCGGGATGGAGGTGCGTAATGCCGGAGGATTTCCCGGAGTCAGTCAAGGATGACGCATTTGAAAATGCTGGGCGACGCTGCGAATGCATCTGCCTAAAGCACGGTCACTACGGCAGATGCCCAAAAACATTTCTCGACCATTGGGATACGCGCTTTCATCACATCAATTCCTTTGGCCCTGCTACTCTATCTAATTGCGAAGTTCTGTGTATCGAGTGTCACGAGAAAACAGAGTCCTATGGGCGGCCAAAATCTTAGTCACCTGACCTGCCTGCTCTGGTGGCATGGTTATGGAGGTGAACGGCGTTTCCTTATCGCCTTGCCATTGCAGTGATACGGCGGTGTCATAGCTTGGAGCTAGAATATCGGCTAACGTGGCTGCAGAACGGTAGACCTTTAACCAACCTCTCTGTGTCATTATGCCGTAGTACAAGTATACGTGCGCAAGGTGCCTGTTTTTC
>JAUVVE010000073.1 GCA_030604795.1 Dehalococcoidia bacterium
CTCCCGTCGAGGGAGAGGGAAATGTGGTTAGAAAAAAGGAGATTCTCCCTCCCCTGGTGGGAGGGAGTTAGAGGGAGGGGGAAATAAGCGGACAGACCTTCAGGTCTGTCCCTACACAAGATTTGGGGGTGGACCAGGCTACAGTCTCGCAAACTTGTCCTGGGGCGTAAGGAGGAAAAAACAGTGCCTCGGTCAGTCATACCGGGAACGACAGATTACCGAATTCAGTCATTTGAAGATATGATCTTGGACTTCCGAGGCTATATCAGGGAGCTCAAAAAGGCTCTCAAAACTCTCAAGGTCAATATTCGAAAACTCAAACAGTTGAAGTATTGGGACAAAGTGGACTGGGATTTTCAACGTCTTGTGGAGTACTCAATCAAGTTTTACGACACAGCCATTGTGGAAATCTCCGACATATTAGGCGAAATTCAGGAGGAAGTTGGACTTCACCATGTTCGTAGAGCACGTCAATTGGGTGAGACGGCGGCAGAGCTGAATGTTCGCTATGGCAGGATTTGGCATCAAGAGTATCGCAACAAGGAATACAGCAACAAAGACTTTAAGTTGGTGGAAAGGCTCTACGAAGAAGGTCGTAATATGGCTCTTAGTATGAAGGACCTCTCTAACCTTGCAGAACGTTTAGATGATTTCGTCGGAAAGAAGGTGGTACGGAAGGAAAAAGGTAAATCCATTATGGATGCGCTCGAATTGAAGCCAAATTGGTTCGGTCTAGGAATCAACCTCAAGAAGTTAGCCAGTAGGCTCACTAGAAACAAAAAGCCATGACGCATAACCCAGGCCTTGCGGCTCACGCTAAGGTCCCTCAAGGCGTCATGGAGGGTTACACCATATTCTTAGAGGTCGCCTGCATCACACAGGTGGCAGGCGACGAAGTGGCCTTGGGATATTTCCGCTAGTTCGGGTTCTTTTCGGCTGCAGCTAGGTAGTACTCGGTGGCACCTGGGATGGAAATGGCAGCCTGGTGGTGGGTTGAGTGGGGAGGGGACGTCACCGTGCAATAGTATTCTCTCCTTGCCTTTGGGCTTGACGCTGGGGACCGCTGATAGTAAGGCCTCAGTGTAAGGATGAAGAGGATTCTGAAACAGTTCCGGTTTACTGGCCAGCTCAGCAATCTTCCCCAAGTACATTACAGCTACCCTGTGTGCCATGTGCTTTATCACCGACAGGTCATGAGCGATGAACAGGTACGCAAGCCCGAACTCCTGCTGGATGTCCATCATCAGATTCAGTATCTGAGCCTGGATGGATACATCTAGGGCGCTGACCGGCTCATCAGCAATGATGAGCTTAGGATTTATGGCCAAGGCGCGAGCGATGCCAACGCGCTGCTTCTGGCCGCCACTGAACTCGTGTGGGTGGTGCGTAGCTTGTGCGGCTTCCAGGCCGACTTGCTCCATCAACTCAGCCACTCTTTCCGTTCGTTCCTTTTCATCGCCGATGTTGTGGATGGTCAGAGGCTCACATATGGAGTCACCGACGGTCATCCTAGGGTCGAGCGAGGCATCAGGATCCTGGAGTATGATTTGCATTTCCTTTCTCAATTCTCTCAGTTCTCTCTTGCCCAGCTTGGCGATGTCGGTTCCTCTATGCAGCACTTCTCCGCTGGTCGGTTCTTCCAACCTCAGTATTGTTCTGCCCAGGGTTGATTTGCCGCACCCTGATTCCCCCACCAGGCCCAGGATCTCGTGCTCTCTGACATGGAAGGATACCCCGTCTACGGCCTTTATGTCGCCAATATGCCGGGAAAGGAAGCCGGCGGTTACGGGGTAATACTTCTTCAGGTCTCTTACATCTAGTAGTTCGTGACTCATCATTTGGTAAATGTTAAGTTGTCACCGTGAGCTGTGGGATTCTTCGCCGCGCTCAGAATGACAGCTGAAGGGCTCAGAGTTCCCGACGGGATTGTCTAGTAGTCTCGCGTTTGTTTCATTGGTTCAGGTGGCAGCTTACTTGGTGTTCTTGAGAAATCGCAATTTGTGCTGGCTCTCGTTGGCTGCAAACCTCCATTACCTTTGAACATCTGGGGTGGAAAGAGCAGCCTTGAGGGAGGTCAATAGGGCTCGGGGTATTTCCTGGGATGGATGCCAGTCTGTCCGTAGTCTGCGAGATATCGGGCAGACACCCGATTAGGCCGGCGGTGTACGGGTGCTTTGGGCTGCCAATTATTTCAGAGACCGGCGCACTTTCAATGTTTTTGCCCCCGTAGATTACTACAGCTCTATCTCCGATTTCGGCTACCACTGCTAGGTCATGGGTTATAAAGACCAGGGACATCTGCCTCTTCGCCTTTAGGTCGCGGAAGATGTCCAGAATCTGAGCTTTTATGGTTACATCTACAGCCGTGGTCGGCTCGTCGGCGATGAGAATCTGCGGGTCGCAGGTCAAGCTCATGGCTATTAGGGCTCTCTGTTTCATGCCGCCAGATAACTGGTGAGGATAGGAACTCATTACTCTTTCCACGGAAGGTACGCCCATCTCTTCGAGCAAGCTGAGAGCCCTGTTGCGCGCCTCTCTGTGTTCCATTGGCAGGTGAATCTTCATCTGCTCTATTATCTGGTCACCTACTGTTAGTACCGGATTCAAGGCGGATTGTGCCTCTTGGAAGACCATGGCAATCTCTTTGCCCCTGATTTGCCTCAGCTGTCTCGCGGAACATTTGACTAAATCCAAGTTGTCATATCTTACTTCACCATCGACGATTCTTCCCGGCGGGCTGTCAATCAGGCCCAGGATTGACAGTGCTGTTACTGTTTTGCCGCAGCCAGATTCGCCAACGAGGCAGAGGCACTCTCCTCGCCTGAGCTCGAAATCAACGCCGTCCACGGCTTTGACCACACCACGGCGGGTAAAGAAGTGGGTCTTGAGGTTGGTTATCTTCAGAATCACATTGCTCATGGCGTTCATATGTTGCTCTTGGGGTCGAAGGCATCTCGAAGGCCGTCGCCCAGGAAATTGAAAGCAAGGACCGTCAGGAAAAGCATAATGCCCGGCTCCACCGCCACCCACCAGGCGGTATCCAGGCTGTGCTGCCCGGCTTCCAAGATTATGCCCCAACTGGCCACCGTGGGGTCGCCCAGACCGATGAAACTCAACGCAGCTTCGGCCAAAATCACCCCTGGAATAGACAACGTAGCTATGACTATGATCAGGCTGACGACGTTGGGCACGAGATGACGGAAGATTATCCTGCCATCGCTGGCCCCCATGGCTCTGGCGGCCATGACAAACTCACGTGTTCTCAGTGACAGCGATTCGCTTCTCACCAGCCTGGCAGTGCCCGTCCAGCCGGTCAGCCCGATGGCCAGTACTATGAAGACCAGCCTCGGGCCGAAAATGAAGACGATGAGCACCAATAGCAGGAAGAAAGGGAATGTCATCATGATATCGGTGAATCTCATCATGACATTGTCTGCCCAGCCACCAAGGTAGGCTGATAGGACACCCACTATTGTTCCCAGGACTATGGCGATACCTGAGGCAATAAGGCCGACAAGCAGGGAGACCCTGGCCCCAGAGACTATCATCGCCAGCATGTCACGGCCTTTGCTGTCGGTGCCCAGAGGGTGCGTCCAGATTCCGCGGACTTCTGAGGTGGCTAGCTCATCCGTTTCTATGTCGTACACCGATTTCAAAGTCGTGAAACCCACGGGGGGTAGGTTCTTCTGTTCGAAGTCGACCAGTGTTGGATCCAGGGTGAAGAAAGGGCCTACTGCACCCAGCAAGATCAGGAACAGTATGAAGGCAAGGCCGACTACGGCCAGCTTGTTTCTTCGGGTCCTTTCCCAGTAGTAATTGACCAGCCGTCTATTGACGTACAAAGGTCTGCCGACCTTCCTAGCTATATCGCGGAGTCTTCTAGTCATATCTGATCCTTGGGTCGAGATAGGTATAGGCAACGTCGGTGACCAGGTTGACCAGTAGTACTATTGATGTGCCGATAAGGGTCACAGCCACTACCACCGGGTAATCATTGGCGAAGATGGCGTTAAAGGATATCTGTCCCAGGCCGGGGATGCCGAAGACGATTTCCGTGAGGTAAGCTCCGCCGAAGACGATGCTGCCCAGGTCAAACATGACTATGGTAACCAGCGGCAGGAGGGCATTTCTGAAGACGTGTTTGCCGATAACCGTACGTTCGGGCAGCCCTTTGGCTCTGGCGGTGGTAACAAAGCCCTTCCTCAGATTGTCGAGCATGGCTGACCTGGTATACCTGACGTAGCCAGCCAGCATCCCAGTGCCCAGCGTCATCACGGGAAGCACCAGCGCCTTCAGGTTATCCAGGGAAAACAGCGGCAGACCGGTGTCATAGTAGGTCTTGAATAGGCCCAGTTTTACGGAAAAGACTAGTATGAGCATTACACCGAGCCAGAAGTTGGGTAGTGATATGCCCACAAATGAGAAAAAGGTGGCGATGTAGTCGGTCTTGGTGTATTGCTTAACCGCCGAGTAAATGCCGACTACAACGCCAAGAAGCGCTGCGAAGATGCTGCTAAGTAGTATGAGTTGAAAGGAATAAATCCAGTGCGTCTTAATCAGGTCGATTACTGGCATGGAGTTGCTGAAAGACCATCCCAGCTTTCCCTGGAACAGGTTGCCCATGTATTCTATGTATTGCTCGTGCATTGGTTTATCGAGGCCGTATCTCGCCTCAATGGCTTCCACTATTTGTGAGACGTCTTGGCCGCTAGCGGTCATGTTGGCTAGGTATCTGTCAGCTGGCGAACTAGGGCCGACCCTAACCAGAACGAAGGTGACGGTTAATATTCCCCAGGCGATGATTACTGCGTAGAGGAGCCTCTTGAGGATGTAAGCTCTGAGCCAGCTCTTTCCCATTGCTATCGAAAGTTGAGGTAGGTGGCTAGCGAGCGATATTTACGATTTTCCCGGTAACCCCGTGCGTGGACCTGCGCCTCATGGAGTCCATTCCAGGTGAGATTCTTCGGTCGCTGCGCTCCCTCAGAATGACAGATAGTGAGGCCCTCACAATGACGGAAAGTGAAGGGTTCAGGGTGAGCACTTGACGTTCCGGAGTATTCACCGTTCTTGAAGTCTATTCAAAATGCCACAGGTAGTAGTTATAGCCCATGCTGATGCCGGGCTCTATTCCCTGGACATTACTCTGGAAACCGCGGTTGACTCTACTGAAAACCAAGAAATCCACCGGCTGTTCTTCA
>JAUVVE010000140.1 GCA_030604795.1 Dehalococcoidia bacterium
TGGTAATTGTCGTCTCTGTTCTGCCAGCCTCATTGTCCGCAAGGCTTTCGCCGACACACAGAATAGGCGTAAGCCCGAACTCCAGAGCCGCCTTTACCTTTTCGTTTACGGCACTGTCTGTCTCGGCGAAATACCGCCTTCGCTCTGAGTGACCAATGATGACGAATGCACATAAATCAGCCAGCATGAGAGGCGAGATTTCGCCGGTATAGGCGCCCTTGTCCACAGAATACATATTCTGGGCCCCGAGCTCAATTGACGTGCCTCTGGTTAGTTCCTTTATTGCGGCTAGAGACACAAAAGGCGGGCACAGCACCTTCTCTGCGCCGGTTATTGCGTCCAGTTCGGCCAGCATCTCTTGAACAAGGTTGGTGGCTTCGCTGAGATTGGTATTCATTTTCCAGTTGCCGGCAATTAGAGGTGTTCGCACAATCAGGCTCCGAACTTGGTCAACTTCAGCGCATTGGCCATAGCTAAAGGCATGATGTCCACCGCCGGCAATCTGCCCAGTCCACCTGAGGCGCAGGCCGACTCAGAGAATCCTTCGACCCGGTCAGGACGACACCACTGGGAATACAGCAGGACAGGCACTGGATGCCAGCTGTGCCCTTTCAGCAGGGCTGGCGTCGAATGGTCACCGGTAACGACGACAACATCTGGTTTCAAATCCGTTAGTTGGGGTAGAGCCGAATCGACCTGTTCAATGACTCTAACTTTCCTGAGGAAATCACCATCCTCACCGGCGCTATCTGTTTCCTTAACGTGAACAAAGAAGAAATCGTGCTCATTGTAGCAAGCGGTCAAAACCTTCAGCGCTTCCTCGATGCCACCGTTAGTGTCGAATATCGCCATTCCCAACAGCCTGGCGAGCCCTTTGTACATGGGATAGCGGGCTATCGCCGCCGGTTTCAACTTGTATGTTTCACCCATCGAAGGTATATGGGGGAGTTTGGAGAAGCCGCGCAGTAAAATCATGTTGCTCGGCGCATGCCCGGCCAGAACCTCCTTGGCCTTCCCGATGAACCGATTGAGAATGTCAGCGGTATGCTTCGCGCTTGGCTTGGTCGCTGAAGCTACATTAGGCGTAACACCAGCTCTCTGCGGATCAGTATCGTCGATCGTGGCAGCTAGGTCCTCACCCCGCAGAACCAACAAGAACCGATGATCTCTGACTGGCCGCACAAAGAGCTCGACGCCTTCCAACGTGATCTGGCCCAACAGGCCACAAAGCTCAGCGCACTCATCCGTAGTAATGCGGCCAGCTCTACGGTCAGTGATAAGCCCCCGGCCGTCAATGGTGGAAAAATTACCCCGAGCCGCAACGTCATTCTCTCTGAACTCGAAACCTATCCCCAGCCCTTCCAAAACTCCCCTCCCGATGGCAAATCTGACTGGGTCATAACCAAATAGTGCCAGGTGGCCTGGCCCACTCCCCGGAGTGATTCCCGGGCTGACTGGATCAGTGAGCCCGCATATGCCGCTTCTGGCCAGATCATCAAGGTGAGGGGTCGAAGCCGTTTCCAGCTCTGTCCAGCCCGTTTTGGGGTCAGGCAACCCGCCCAGTCCATCAATGACAAGCATTACTATCTTGGAAGGTGAAACTACACTGATGTGTCGTATCTCTTCGAGGGCAATCATAATCACCTATCCAGCAATGCAGCTACCCCGGGTAGGGTTTGCCCTTCGAGGAACTTGAGACTGGCGGCGCCCCCCGTGGACACGTGGGTCATCTTATGCGTGAGATTCATCTCTTCCACGATTTCAGCTGTTGAGCCACCACCGACAACGGTTGTCGCCTTGACGTTGGCCAAAAGCTCAACCAAGGCTCTAGTTCCCCGGGTGAACGGAGGTATTTCATAGACACCCATGGGGCCATTCCAGAAAATGGTTCGGCATTTCTTTATTTCCTGGGAAAAAAGCTCAACGGTCTGAGGCCCAATATCGGCAATGTACTTGTTTGGAGGTATGCCAGTTATCTGCACTACCTCACCCGCGGCTTGCTCGCTGATGCTATCAGACACAACAACATCTACAGGCAGAAGCAA
Organism: Dehalococcoidia bacterium; assembly: GCA_030604795.1. GTDB lineage: Bacteria > Chloroflexota > Dehalococcoidia > GIF9 > UBA5629 > JAUVVE01. The sequence continues at coordinate 2,046 of JAUVVE010000140.1, forward strand.
AGACGCTCCATTGTGTCCAGCAACTTCAAGCAGCTGATGAGCTAGGTCTTCTTTGTCAGCTTCTATCAACGAAAACCCAACTTCATAACCCTGGGCTTTAAGGAAAGTAGCCGCCATGCCCCCGCCAATAAGCAGCACGTCAATTTTGTCTGAAATGCTGTGAATGAGGCTGATCTTATCGCTGACTTTGGCGCCGCCCAACAAAGCGCCGAAAGGATGCTCAGGATTGGTTAGAATGCCCGTTAGACTGGTCAACTCCTTCTCCATCAGCAAGCCGGCAACCGCTGGCAGATATTGGGCTACTCCAACAGTGGATGCATGTGCCCTATGCGTAGTGCCGAAGGCATCATCAACATAGATATCAGCGAGCTTGGCCAAAGCTTGGGCAAAGGACGGGTCGTTTGCCTCCTCCTCGGCGTGAAAGCGAATGTTCTCGAGGAACAGAATCCGCCCATTCTTAAGGTCGTCCGCAGCCTCTTGCACCTGGTTGCCGATACTGTCGGAGACGATTGAGACTGGCAGGTCGGTAAGCTGTGACAGCCGTTGTGCCACAGGCCCCATCCGCAATTCCTCAACGACTTTACCGTCTGGCCGCCCTAGATGAGAGCACAAAATGACCTTGGCCCTATGGTCAACCAAATACCTGATAGTGGGTAGAGCGGCTCGAATTCGGCTGTCGTCGGTGATTGCACCGGTCCTCATATCGAGAGGTACGTTGAAATCAACTCGAACGAAAACGACCTTTCCCTCAACTTCAATGTCTTGGACAGTCTTCTTGGCCACCTTAGCTTTTTCGTCCAATTCTTTCCAGCTTGTTTATTATCTCCGTGACGTCCTCTACTGCGCCTGGAGCTGTTTCAAAGACGTTCTTCCCTAACCGTTCGGATTCGGCAATCTCTGGGTGATAGTTGATGAACCCCAACATTTGAAA
>JAUVVE010000014.1 GCA_030604795.1 Dehalococcoidia bacterium
GATACGCCAGGCTATCCATGAGCTCAAGTATCGCAACCTCAAAGCCATCTCCGGTTCCCTGGCTGAGCTGTTGGCCGATTACCTCCAAGCCAATCCTGTGCCCGGTGAAATTCTGGTGCCGGTGCCTCTTTATCCGCGACGGTTGCGGGAGCGGGGTTACAATCAATCGGGCCTTCTAGCACGGGAACTGGGCAGGCTGATTGATTTACCGGTAGTTGAAGACAGCTTGTACCGGTCGAGGGAAGGCCTGTCTCAGGCTAGGACGGCAACTGTTGAAGACCGCCGAAGAAATGTGGCTGATGCTTTTGCCTGCCGGGATCAGAGACTACGCGGAAAGCACGTCCTGTTGGTCGACGATGTGTGCACCTCAGAGGCAACGCTGGAGGCTTGTGCTGCCGCTCTCAGGACGGCTGAGGCCGTTTCAGTGTGGGGCTTGACCGTGGCTAGGGAAACTTAACAAAGGAGCCAAGATATGGAGTTGGAGATTTTTGGCAAGAACCTCGAAGTCTCAGAAGCGATTCAGACCTACATACAGAAGAAGATTGGTAGATTGGCTCGTTACCTGTCCAGGCTGAGTGAGGCTAAGGTGGAGATACACGAGGAGAAGACCAAGTCGCCTCAGCATCGTTTCACTGTTCAGGTGACTCTCAACTGCAAAGGCACCTTATTGAGGGGAGAGGAAAAAGGTGAAAACATCTATGTCGCCGTTGATGCTGTGGCCGAGGTATTGACACGTCAGATTGAGCGCTACAAGGGGAAGTTGTACAAGAAAGGGAGAGGCGTTTCGCTAGCTCGCCAGGCGTCTGTGTCTGAGGAGGTGACTGCCGGTGAGGATGCTGAGGCTTTGCCAAAGGTGGTGAAAGTCAAACGGTTTGCGGTCAAGCCGATGTCAGTGCCTGAGGCAGTTGAGCAGATGGAGCTTTTGGGTCACGATTTCTTTCTCTTTGTCAATGCCGACAATGATAGGCTTAATCTGTTGTATCGGCGCGAGAGTGATGACTACGGACTGATTGAGCCAGAGCTAGCTTGAGATCGGTGGTGGGGTTAGGCATGAGCGAACCCGGCGAAGTAACCATAGGAAAAACGAAACTTGGCTTGATTCAAGGCGACATCACACGGCAGGCGACTGATGCTATCGTCAATGCCGCCAATCCCAGCTTGATGGGTGGAGGTGGTGTGGATGGAGCGATTCACCGGGTGGGTGGGCCGGCCATCTTGGAAGAGTGTCGCCAGATTGTATCTCGAATAGGGCGCCTCGATGCTGGCCAGGCGGTTATGACCAGCGGCGGCAATCTTCTGGCAAAGCATGTGATACATACAGTGGGCCCTGTGTGGCGCGGAGGCACTGCGCGTGAGGCTGAGCTTCTGGCCAGCGCTTACCGGGAGAGCTTGACGCTGGCCACCGAACATAAGCTGGAAAGCTTGTCCTTTCCTTCTATAAGCACCGGTGCCTATGGCTACCCGCTGGCTGAAGCAGCTGAGATAGCTCTGAGCACAGTAATTGCTTTCTTGCGCGACGTGCCAACTTCGTTGGCGGAGGTAGTCTTTGTTCTTTTTGATTCAAGGACTTTCGAGGCCTACGGAGCGAGGTTGGCTCAGAGTGCTGGCAACATGTGAGCTGGTTCGTTGGGGTTTCTGTCTGTCAGGAAAGCCATGAGTCGTTGGAGCTTTGTTTTGTTTGGTACTTGCGTGGGATGGATGGGGGTTGTGGGTTCGCCGGATGGGCTCAGAAGAGTCATCCTGCCCCAGGAATTCAAGGAAGCAGTGATTGACCAGCTTGAAGGCTGGGCCTCACCTGCCGAGGGCAGAAGGTCCGCAGTCTTTGGCGATTTGCCTCAGAGGCTCAGCCGTTATCTGGAAGGTGAGCAGGTGGATTTCCACGACAAGTTGGACTTAGTGGGGACAACCCGTTTTCAGCAAAGCGTGTGGCGGATAACTCGAATCATCCCTTATGGTGAGACCAAGAGTTATGCCTGGGTGGCGAGGCAGTTGGATTCGCCCAAGGCGGCTAGGGCTGTAGGGCAGGCATTAGGCAAGAATCCGTTGCCGATTGTAATACCGTGCCACCGGGTGATTGGCAGCGATGGTGGTCTAGTTGGTTTTGGTGGTGGTGCGGAACTGAAGGAATACTTGCTGGGCTTGGAAGCTAGTCAATAGAGAAGCGTCTGCTGGCATTTGTCCATTCCGGCGGGTTGCCTACCTCAAAGCATAAGGAAGTAACTAGTGCCACTAGTTTGAAGGTGTCTGACTCGGTGTGGTACAAAGACGCAATCCGTGTCATTCGCTTTGGCAACGTGAGAATAGGGAGACACAATATCAGCCGGGAGTCAGTCCTGAGTGATAACGATACGGCAAGCCCCCCATGAGTTGATGTAGGCCGCTGCATTTTGACAAGCGACGGGCGAAGAAAGTATGCTATGCATCCAGCGCCTTCAGGAGCGGGTTCTTTCCTGGGGTGCTTGGCCTTGTTGGGGTGATACGAACAAGTATGAAAGGAGAGTCCGTGGAATATACGCAGATAGAATACGAAATATCCGATAGAATCTTGACCATAACGCTCAATAGACCCGAGCGGCTGAACGCTTACACGCGTGTCATGTGTAATGAGCTGCTCGACGCTTTTGCTCGGGCCGACGCGGATGACGACGTGCGAGTTGTAATTGTAACAGGTGCCGGTCGGGCCTTCTGCGCTGGGGCGGATTTGAGCCCCGATGGTGCAGGCTCAGGACGGCGTCGCGGAGAACCGGTCGATGACGTTGAGGAGCATAGAGACCTCGCTGGCCGTCTCACCTTGCCAATCTACGACCTGAAGAAGCCTATCATCGCCGCCATAAACGGACCGGCAGCGGGTGTGGGTGTCACCATGACACTGGCCATGGATATCCGACTGGCGTCTGAAAATGCCAGGATGGGATTTGTTTTCACCAGACGTGGGATTGTTACTGAAGGAGCCAGCAACTGGTTTCTGCCCCGTATCGTGGGTATGGGCAAGGCCGCCGAATGGATACTGACCGGAAGAGTGTTTGGAGCTCAGGAAGCACCGGCTCACGGATTGGTCACGGAGGTTCTGGCGCCCGAAGCACTGATTCCTCGTGCGCGTGAAATCGCCTTGGATATTGCTCAGAATACTTCGGCGATAGCCGTTGCTCTTTGCCGTCAGCTCCTCTGGAAGATGGTGGGTGCTGACCATCCCATGGAAGCCCACAAAATCGAGGCAAAAGCTCTGGAATGGGCCTTTCAGCAGGCAGACGCCCAAGAAGGCATTGCGTCATTTCTGGAGAAAAGGCCGCCAAAATTCCCGATGAAACCCAGTACCGATATGCCCGACTTCTATCCCTGGTGGAGTGAGAGACCGTTTACATGGTAATCACTGTGCCCCTCACATGAGGTGCTCTCGGGGGCTGTGCCTCGGCTCACCACCGCCGTGCGATTCACCGGGACCCTGCAACTCGGGGCACGCCGTCATAGAAGGTCCCCTCTTAGGCTTCTGCGGCTTCTTCCACTCTCAGGTTGTTGTCTCCTAGTATGCTATTCAACTCCTGCCTCAATTCTGGGCAATAGTTGGTTGTGTTCGGCAGTTCCAAGTTGACTGTCTTTTCGGTGGCAACTATGGTGAGCTGCACAACATCCTCACCCGAGTATCTGCCCAGGACTTCTCTGACTCGATAGAGCCGGGTTATGTCCTCCTCGTCCTCATTGCTCTCGTTAATGGTGATGATGAGCTTGCGTGGTGATGCGAACTGGGTGATTGATTCAGTTCCCTGGGTTTCGTCGGTGCCCGGCTCGTATTGACGTACCCGGTAGCAATTGATGCTCACACGCTCATCTCTTAGTTTGACTGTGCCTTCAACCAAGAGGATTGCGCCTTCTTGCCACAAGCCTCTAGTCTGGCTATACAGGTCAGGCCAAGCGGTAATCTCGATGCTGCCGCCGAGGTCTTCCAGGGTTGCAATAGCAAAGGGTCGACTATCTCGTGTATGGAGCTGTCGCATAGTGGCTATCATTCCAGCGACTGCTACCCTTTCACCAACCATTTCGGCGCTGATTTGGTCACAGAGGGCAGTAGTGGCGCTTGCTAGTTTGGGAGCTATTGAAGCAAAGGGGTGCTCGGAGAAATAGACCCCCAGCAACTCTCTTTCCCAGTCGAGTCTGTCTTTGAGGGACGAGTTGACGTTCTCCAGGCTCAAGTCGGGGAGTGGCAGAGGGACGGTCTCTCCCCAGAGGTCAAACATGCTGGCTTGTCCCGATTCTCTTAGTTGCTGCTCTTGTTGAGACAGGGCTATGATTCGGTCTATAGCCTGGACGAGCGTCTCACGAGGGGCCAGACAGTCGAAAGCTCCGGCTTTGATTAAGCTTTCCACAACCTTCCGGTTAACACTGCGTAAATCAGCACGTCGACAGAAGTCTTCGATAGACTTAAAAACACCTCCCTGTTGTCGGGCCGATATGACAGGCTTGATAGCTGCGTGGCCAACATTCTTGATGGCTGTCAGGCTGAAGCGGATGGCTGCCTCGCCATCTTGCTTCTCGATTGCAAAGCTGGTCTCGCTCTTGTTAATGTCAGGCGGCGGCACCGAGATACCCAGACGACGGCATTCGGCAATGGCTGAGATGAGTCTTTCTGAGTGGTCAGCATAGGTGTTCAAGAAGGCGGTCATATACTCGACAGGGTAGTTAGCTTTCAGGTAGGCAGTCTGATAGGCGATGAGGGCGTAGCTCACGCTGTGAGCTTTGTTGAAAGCATAACCAGCGAAGGGTTCGATCAGGGCGAAGATCTCGGCGGCTATTTCGGCAGATACCCCCGTCCGCTTGGCGCCGTTCATGAAGTTCTGCCGCTCTTTCTTCATGACCTCGGGTATTTTCTTCCCCATGGCTTTGCGGAAAATGTCGGCTTGTCCCAAGCTATAGCCGGCTAAAGCCTGAACGATGAGGAGTACCTGGTCTTGATAGACGATGACACCGTAGGTCTCCTCTAGAATCTCCTCGACGATGGGATGAGGATAGCGTATGGGCTCAAGTCCGTGCTTTGCTCTTATGAATCTAGGTATGTGCTCCATGGGTCCAGGGCGATAAAGAGCTACCATGGCTGCTATGTCATTGAAGGTGGTCGGCTTAAGCTCCGCTATGGAGCGTCGCATGCCAGCCCCTTCCAGTTGAAAAATACCACCGGTTTCTCCGGAAGCGAGCAGTTCAAAGGTTGCGGAGTCATCCATTGGAATATGTGGTAGGTCTATTGAGATGTCACGCTCTCTAGCGATGATTTCTTTCGCTTTGGCCAGCAGGGTGAGGTTAGCCAGTCCGAGGAGATCCAGCTTGAGTAATCCAAGGCGAGCAACGCTTTCCATCGAGAACTGAGTCATGGCCGCAGCTTGTTGGTTATCTTTGCTGGCGCGTTGCAGCGGTACATGCTGAGTCAAAGGCTCTCTGGATATTACCACTCCAGCGGCGTGTGTGCTGGCGTGGCGAGCTGTTCCCTCCAGCCTCTTGGCAGTGCCAATCAAATGTCGTACTGTATCATCCTCATGGTAGAGGTTGTGAAGTTCCTTATTCTCGGCCAAGGCTTGGTCGAGGGTTATGTTGGGTCTGGGCGGAACCAGCCGGGCTACTCTGTCAACCTCGCCGTATGGCATGCCCAGGGCTCTGCCCACATCTCTAAGGGCAGCTCTGGCACCCAGAGTGCCGAAGGTGATAATCTGGGCTACGTGGTCAGAGCCGTACTTGCGGGTGACATAAGCTATCATCTCGTCGCGGCGGTCATCCTGGAAGTCGAGGTCGATGTCCGGTGGCTCGCGACGTTCCACGTTGAGGAAGCGTTCGAAAACCAACTTGTTGGCCAATGGGTCGATGTTGGTGATGCCAAGGCAGTAGAGCGCAAGGCTGGCAGCCGCACTGCCGCGAATACCGAAGAGGATGTTCTGTTCTCTAGCGTAGGAAATAAGGTCCCAGACAACAAGGAAGTAGTCAGCAAATTGTGTCTTACGAACAACTTCGAGTTCATAAGCCAGCCGCTCTTCAATTTGGGAGGTGGGTGAGCCATAGCGTTGCTTCAGTCCTTGCCAGCAAAGCTCAGCCAGATAATCGTCGGCTGTTTTGCCTTGCGGCAGATTCACCCTGGGCAGATGGAGTTGGCTGAACTCCAGTTCCAGTTGACACATATCGGCAATCTGTCGGGTGTTATCCAGGGCTTGCGGCAGATCATCAAATAGATTCATCATTTCTTCGGGGCTTTTGAGGTAGAAGAAATCACCGGCCATCTTTAGCCTTTTTTCGTCGTAAATTGAGGTGTTGGTCTGAATACAGAGGAGCAACTCGTGGATAGAAGCGTCTTCTTTGTTGATATAGTGGACGTCACTGGTAGCTACCACGGGAATGTTCAGCTTGGAAGACAGAGAGAGCAAGCCCTGATTGACCTGGTCCAGCTCGGGGATGGGGTGCCTCTGGATTTCCAGGTAGTAGTCGTTGAATACGTCCTTATGCCATAGAGCTGCCGTAGTAGCGTCCTCAAGGCGGCCTTCCAAGATGAGGCGCGGCAGCTCTCCGTGTGCGCAGCCGGATAGCGCGACCAGGCCGTCATGGCAATCAGCCAGGAGTTCCTTATCTACCCTCGGTTTGTAGTAGAAGCCTTCGAGGTGCGCTTTGGTGACTAGCTGAATCAGGTTAAGATAGCCTCGCTGGTTCTTGGCGAGTAAGGTCAGATGATAGGGATTCTTGTCACTGGCGCTCCGACTGTGGCGGTCCGTTCCGGCCACGTAGATTTCGCAGCCAACAAGCGGCTTTATGCCCGCGTTCTTAGCTGTGGTATAGAAATCGATGACACCGTACATGCTCCCGTGGTCGGTGATTGCCAGGCTGTTCATGCCCAGGTCTTTGGCTTTCGAAACAAGGTTGGCGATGCGGCATGCGCCATCAAGCAAGCTATACTCGGTGTGAACATGAAGGTGGGTAAACATCGGGTTTTCTCTGGCGGGGCTTGTCCTAGATTATAGCATAAAGCATCTGCAGAACATGATTGGAGCTTGGAAAGGATTTGGAGAAAGTTGACAGCCAGATGACTCGCCGATTATTATTTGCTTTGACTCGACAGGAATAAAATGAACGTCACTCGAGCTGTTGTTTTCTGGCTCTTCGTGTGTTGCCTGCCTTTGTTGATGGTGGCTACTAGTCTCGGCTGGGCAGTCAATGAGATTAGGCTTTATGAATATGGCTTCGATAAATATCAAATAAGCCGGGCAACCGGCATAAACGAGCTGGAGCTGAAGAGGATAGCGCAGCATTTGACCGACTACTTCAATTTGGGGGAGGACTCAGTTCAAATCAGGGCTGTTAAGGGAGGGGAGGAGTTTAACCTGTTCAATGAACGGGAGCTGGTACATCTCGCGGATGTGAGGGACTTGATTCAACTGGACTACCGAGTTTTGGCAGGGGCTTTGGTGGTTATGGTTATATGCGCCCTTGTGCTGTTGCTGTGGTTGAAGGACGGGTGGCGGACTCCGGTCAGAGGTCTATTCTGGGGAAGTTTAACCACGTTCGGTCTGGTGGTTGCCTTAGCTCTTTGGGCTGCATTTGGCTTTGAGCAGCTTTTTCTTCTTTTCCATTTGGTCAGCTTTTCCAATGAGTACTGGATGCTCAACCCGGCCACGGATTATCTGATCAGGTTGTTCCCCGCGGAGTTCTTCTATGATGCAGCTCTCTTTGTTTTCGGGGTGGTACTAGGGGAAGCTGTGCTTGTTGCTGTCGCTGCCTTCGGCGTATTGAGGTGGAAGGGTGGAGGCGTTGGGTTGGCGCGGACTGGCCACAGGTAAGGTTACGCCCGAGGTAACTGATGAGTTGGCTTGGAGGATTGCTCGCGAGGCTAGATGCTGCAGCTATCGCAGCTTGTGGCGGCGCAGCTAGCGCACGAGCCGGCCGTGCCGGCTATTGGGGTAGACTCTCCGTCACCACCTCTGGAGAAGCAAGCGAACCGGGAGAAGATTCGCCTGACTGCGTGGTCGCACTGCGGGCAAGACGCGACGGCGTCGGCTCTACTCATGGGCTGCAGTAGCTCAAACCTGTAACTGCACTCTGGGCAGAAGTATTCGTATATAGGCATTCTACTGTTCCGCTTATGTAACTTTAGCCGATGCCCTCCGCCAAGTCAAATTGTCTTACTCTCTTTGAGTGTTGTACTGAGGACTAGTATAATACCTTGCACGGGGATTACATCACGTTGAGTGGGTGGAGCCGAGTTGTCAGTCGAGGAAATAGCTGAAAAGCTCACTTCTTGGATTACTGAGACGGTCTTAGGAGCTGGGAGGAGAGGGGCAGTGGTGGGAATGAGCGGTGGAATCGACTCTTCTGTGGCCGCAGCTTTGTGTCAACGTGCTTTTCCCGAGGCTACCCTTGGGGTCATCATGCCTTGTTACAGTGACAGGGCTGACAGGGAGCACGCTGAACTCGCAGCCGACAAGTTTCACATACCTGTTGAACTCGTTGTTCTTGATGGGGTATTTGACGCTCTGGTGGGGGTTGTAGGACGTGATGACTATGGCTCGGCAACAGAAAAGCTGGCGGGAGCTAATATCAAACCCAGGCTGCGAATGGTCACCCTCTATTACTTCGCCAACCGTCTCAACTATCTGGTGGTCGGCGCGGGCAATAGGAGTGAGCTATCTGTTGGTTACTTCACCAAGTATGGGGATGGGGGTGTAGACCTGTTGCCTCTGGGCAACCTGGTTAAGAGTCAAGTGCGCGATTTAGCCACGTATTTGGGGGTTCCCCGAGAAATCATTGATAAGCCACCTTCAGCCGGGTTATGGAAAGGGCAGACAGACGAAGGGGAGATGGGATTGACTTATAGCGAGCTTGACCATTACCTAATCACGAGCGAAGCCGGGGAGGAAGCAAGAGTAAAGATTGATTCTATGATGCGGAGTGCCGGCCATAAGCGTTGCCCTCCACTAATTCCTTTGCTGGAGATTGATGGCCTTTAGGCGCGGGTTGTGCAGACATACTTGCTGTGTTATGATGCCTTTAGCTGTCAAAGGAGGGGGAACATGACCACAGAGAGGGAGAAAGCTCTCGAACTGGCAATAAGTCATATTGAGAAACAATATGGGGAAGGCGCGATTATTAAGTTGGGCGACCTCTCGGCGAAGTGGAGTGCCGATGCCATTCCCACGGGCTCACTGAGCTTAGACCTAGCTCTGGGCATAGGTGGTATCCCGCGAGGACGGGTTACTGAGATCTTTGGTGCTGAAGCTTCAGGAAAAACTACCCTAGGCCAGCACATAATCGCTGAGGCACAGAAGCTCGGTGGTTTTGCTGTCTATGTTGATGCCGAACATGCTCTTGATCCCGTCTATGCAGTCAATTGCGGTGTGAGAATTGATGATTTGCGTGTATCCCAACCTGACAGTGGGGAGGAGGCTTTGGAGATCACTGAGCGTTTGGTGAGAAGTGGGGCTGTGGATGTAATAGTTATTGATAGCGTGGCTGCCTTGGTGCCCCGCGCCGAGATCGAGGGTGAGATGGGTGATACGCACGTTGGCCTGCAAGCCCGATTGATGTCTCAAGCATTGAGGAAACTGGCGGCGGCTATCGGCAAGTCACATACATCAGTGATTTTCATCAACCAGCTGAGAGAAAAGGTGGGCATCATATTTGGTAGCCCTGAGGTTACTCCTGGGGGAAGGGCCCTGAAGTTCTACAGTTCGGTGAGGATAGATTTGAGGCGGGCTGATACCATTAAGCGAGGCTCTGAGGTGGTGGGTAACCGGGTCAGAGCTAGGGTAGTTAAGAATAAAATGGCACCCCCGTTTCGCTCGGCTGAATTTGACATAATGTTCAGCCGTGGCATAAGCAAGGAAGGTGACCTGATTGACCTAGGGACTGGTTTGGGAACAATAGGTAGAGCTGGCACTTTCTTTACTTTTGGTGACGTGAAACTGGGGCAAGGGCGAGAAAATGCTAAAGATTATCTGGTGGAACATCCTGACGTGGCTTCGAAGATTGAGCGTGAGATAAGAGCTGCGGCGTTGTCTCCGTCAAGTGCGAGTGCTGAAGCTCGCCCGCCAATCCCGGGTTCATGAGACTCATCTGCCCGGCGCTCTCTTCAAAGGCAGTGCGCTCGACGAACTAGAGCACATTGAGGTTGCTTCCTAGAGTCTCCTGATTTCATCGGGGATAAGCCTGGCAAAGAGATGTCCCTTGGGATTAAGTGCGAAGTGAATCAATGCGCGCCAGAGAGCTGAGGCGTATGCGATTGACTGTAGAATCTACGGATTAGGGCTGAAGCCAAGGAATTTCCGAATTAGATTGAACCTTTCACACGAAAGCCGGCTAGAGAAGATTCGGACGGGCACGATAACCTCTCTCCAAGCGGCCAACAGTAACAAGCGAGTGAAGGTATTTGTCGATGGTTCTTTCTCCCTTGCCATAGATAGAGAGGTGGCGGCAAGAGCTGGCCTACAAGTTGGGCAACACTTGTCGGCAGATGAGCTCAGGGAACTGGGACGGGCTTCTCTTTTTCAGAACTGTTTTGACGCTGTCTTGCACTATCTCAGTTATCGTCCCAGAAGTGAGGCGGAGGTAAGACAGCGGCTGCACCGACATGGTTTTGCTGCGGATGTGGTAGATAAAGCTATAATCGAGTTGAAAGAGCGGAGACTGATTGACGACGTGGCTTTTGCTCGGTTCTGGAAAGACAATCGCCTATCGTTCAGTCCAAGAAGCCGGCGGTTGATAAAGCTTGAGTTAAGGCAGAAGGGCGTAGCGACTGAGACAGCCGACGAAGTAACAGAGGATCTGAATGATGAGATAAGTGCTTACGAGGCGGGGGCGAAAAAGGCTCGTA
>JAUVVE010000042.1 GCA_030604795.1 Dehalococcoidia bacterium
CCCTGCCGAAGTTTGCCTTCGGGAAAAAAGAGACGTTGACCGGAACTGAACCGGTGCCCTCATCCCAATTGAAGTTGGTGCGGAAGGCAAGCAGCTCGATCCGGGCGATGGCGAGCCCAACCTTGTCCCTGACTAGAGCATCACCCAGCTCATCAACGCCAACCTCGGTGATCAGCCGACCGTCCCGACCTACAAGTCGGGTCAGCCCCCGCTCGTCCATCAGCTTGAGGTGGTACCTGACTGCCCTTTCGCCCAGTTCAACGCCGTAGTCCTTCAGACGGTGAGCAATGACCCTGGCTCCCAACGGCTCATGAGAATCGCTCAGAATCCTCAGGATGGAGAGGACCTTTCTCTCAACCTCTTGCGTTTCAACGCCTATCATGATAATCCCATAACGGCCTAGGTGCTAGGCAGTAGGCAACCGTTTGCCTATTATAAACGAGGCTGGCAATCTTGTCAACCCCTTATCCTGCAGAAACGGAGAGAATTTCCGCCAAATTCACCGACTACCGTGCCAATATGGCCTCTGCTCCGTTCTGGACTCAGCACTGGGTGGCGTTTTGCTCTTGGCGTTGACTATGGCCTAGCCACAAAGTAAGATTAGAGAGATTCAATCAGTCCAATCGCGCTGGTGTGGAGGTAACATGTTAGCTTTAGAGGATATCAAGATTCTGGACCTGGCTCATCTAGCACCTGGTGCTTTGTGTACCATGATTTTGGGTGACCTGGGAGCCGATATAATCAAGATTGAGGCGCCACCTGAAGTTGGTGGGCGAGGGGCTGGATTAGGCTTGTCACCCAGGGGGGAAGAGGGGAGAAGACAGGCAGCCTTCGACCCTCTCAATCGCAACAAGAGGAGTCTCGGACTGAATCTCAGGTCTGACGAGGGTCGCCAGATATTCTATAAACTCGCCCGTACGGCGGATGTCATCGTGGAGGGCTTCAGGCCGGGGGCGGTCAAGCGTTTGGGGGTGGATTATGAGGCAATAAAGGCGTTCAACCCCAGGATTGTCTACTGCTCTCTCAGCGGCTATGGGCAGGACGGTCCCTATAGTAAGTTCTCAGGCCATGACATTAATTACATATCCATAGCTGGCGCCCTTAACCTAATTGGCAACCCTGACCGACCACCGGTTGTTCCGTTGAACTTGCTAGCTGACTTCGCTGGAGCTTCTTTGCATGGCGTTATCGGTATTCTGGCGGCTCTGGTAGCCAGGGGCAAAACTGGCGCGGGACAATACGTCGATATTGCCTACATGGACGGAGTCATTTCTCTTCTGACCTGGTTTGTCGGTCACTACTTCTCCAGCGGAGCTGTGCTTAGCAGAGGTGAATCTTGCCTTCACGGCGCTTATCCCTACTACGGCGTATATGAAGCCAAGGATGGCAAATACGTTAGCCTTGGCTGTGTGGAGCCTTGGTTTTGGGAGAACCTGTGCCGTGCCCTGGGCAAGGAAGAATACATCCCCTACCACATTTCGGCTGAGCATTTCCTTCATAAGCCTGAGGGTGACAAGTGGGATGAAATATCTTCCTACCTGAAGCAGGTGTTCTTGACCAAGACCAGAGACGAGTGGTTTGAATTCCTAACCAGCAAGGATGTGCCGACAGGCAAGGTTTATAGCTTCGACGAAGTGTTCACCGACCCGCAAGTGCAGCACCGTCAGATGGTGGTAGAGATAGAGCATCCCACTCTGGGCAAAGTGAGACAACCTGGAATTGCCGTCAAGCTATCTGAGACTCCAGGCAAAGTGAGGACATTTTCACCCCTCTTCGGCGAGCACACTGAAGAGATACTGCTGGGGTTGGGCTACACAGAAGCACAAATTGGTGAGTTGCGTCAAGCTAAGGTAATAGGCTAAAATTTCAGCCAGAGGAGGTGAGACTATGACAACCAAGGCGTTTGTGCTTATAGAGACCGAGGTGGGCAGGACGAAGGATGTTTATGCCGCTCTGCACAACCAGAAAGCTAAGGAGATAAAATCGGTTGACCTTGTAACTGGCCCGTACGATATTATCACCGTTATTGAGGATGTTGACTTTAACGCCATCGGGAACCTGGTTACCGAGAAGATCCACCCGATACCGGACATCAAGAGGACGGTGACCTGTCTGTCAATTCGCGTATCCTAGACAACAGCCGCAGACTTATGGACTGCCTTTTTTGCCAGATTGTCGCCGGTAAGACGCCTGCTGACAAGGTCTACGAGGATGGGGAGTTCTTGGCCTTCTGGGACATCCATCCGCAGGCGCCAGTGCATATCCTCATCGTGCCCAAGTCCCACATTTCCTCCCTGACAGAGCTCACGGGTGAGCAGCAAGACCTGCTTGGTCGCTTTATCCTGCTGGCCAAAGAACTAGCTGAGAAGGAAGGCATCTCGGCGGACGGTTATCGCTTGACAATTAACTGCGGCGCTGAGGGTGGTCAGCTTGTGCCTCATCTCCATCTCCACCTCCTTGGTGGGCGAAGATTGGATGACCAGCTCGGGTAGCAACTTCAAGTCCCGCCGGCAAAAGACTCCAGCCTTGCCACTACTTCGTCTATAGCTTCGTCCGGGGTAGAAGCGCCGGCGGTGACGCCAACACGCCGTCTGTCTGAGATCCAGCCCTCTTCTATTTCATCGGCCGTTTCTATTAGATGAGTCTCCACCAGGGGAGAACACACCTCGGCAAGACGTTGCGTATTGGCGCTGTTCCGTCCACCGACCACAATCATCAGCTCAGTTCTCTCAGCCAGTTCCAGCGCGGCCTCCTGCCGCTTCTGTGTTTCCTGGCAAAGCGTGTTGATGATGCGCAGTTCCTGGGCATAGGGTGCAACAGCAGTGATGACCCTTTTGGTGAACTCGGTAAACTGGGAGCGAGTCTGGGTGGTCTGCGAGAGGATACCCAGCCGGCGAGGCAGCTCCAAACTGGCTAGCTCCTCCCCATCGAGAGTGGCTACAGCTTTGTCTCCTGCCCAACCTAGTAAGCCCTTGACTTCGGGATGGCTTGCTTCACCGAAGATGACAACGCCAAAGCCGGCCTCAGCCAGCTTCTTGGCAGCTTTCTGAGCGCTGCGAACTGTGGGGCAAGTGGTATCAATTACGCCAAGCTGTCGGGCCTGAATCTGTGATAGGAGTTCCGGGGATACACCATGAGAGGCAATAGCAACAATCCCGTCTCGAATCTGGGTGAGTTCGTTCGCCACCCTGACGCCCATCTGGGCCAGCTTGGCGACCACCAACCGATTGTGCACTATCGGTCCCAGCGTGGCTATTTCCTGGCGCTGTTTGGCCGCACTCTCGATTAGCTTGATGGCTCGCCTGACACCGAAGCAGAAGCCAAGCTCGCGGGCTTTCTCAAGTTCTATCTCCGGCATGTACCTCAGTCCTGGTCGGCTGCTCAACCGCCTCGTATTTGCCTCGATATTCGGGAGGGAGGCCGCGAGCAAGTTGTTGCATTATGTACTCGGTTAGCGATTTCAATTGGTCGTTGGTTGGCTCACCCTCGATGGCTGGAAGCGTGAAAGGCTGGCCGAAACTTATGGTTACCTTTGGGCGGCTTAGCCAGCCGATTCCTTTGAGCTTCTCTGTTCCCCAGATGCAAACAGGAATAAGGGGAGCTCCGCTACGCAAGGCGATGATTGCGCAACCGTGGTAAGCTTCTTTTAGCTGGCCTGTCTTGCTGCGCGTACCTTCCGGGTACATGCCGAAGACTAGACCTTCTGCCAATACCTTTTCCCCATATCACATTGCCTGCTGCCTTTCCTCAGGGGCTCCACGACGGCGCACCGGAAAGGCTTCCGCAATGTCCATCAAGATGCGGAAGATGGGGATGGGCCAGTAGCGAAAGAGCTCTTCCTTGGCCATGAAAATGCTGTCGCGGGGGAGGATGCTAATTATGTGCGAGATAGGGTCTATCAAATGAACGTGGTTGCAGACAGCGATAATCGGGCCGGTTTGCGGCAAATTCTCCCTGCCTCTTACCTCGAAGCGGGTCATAACTCTGAACAAAGCTTCAAGTAGCCCTCTGGCAATCTTGAATGATATCTTGGCGGTCGGTCTCCTTACTGCCTCTCTTATCATTCCTTCCTCACGGTGAACTTGGCTAGGGCATAACCCGGATCGCTCTTGCCTACTGTAATCGGGGCATCTACCAGAGTCAGGCGCAGAGCAATCGGGTCATTGTGGTTCTTGTCGGCTTTTGTCCTAATATTATAAGCCACCATGTCAAGCCATCGGCGGCGCGGCTAGCCGAGCAGGAACAGGCTTACGGCCATAACCATCATGCCAGCCCCTGATGTCTGAGGGCGGGATGCTCTCCTTGCCCTTATAGAATCAGATTCTGGAGGCCACCCACGATAAGCGCCGCCGCTATCATTATCCCAGTAGCCTTAAGCATGTCTCTGGTCCCTAGCTCTCGAGCCAGTATCACGAAGGTGGCCACACACGGGAAATACATAGCCAGAACCGTGGTGCTGATGACCAGTTGCTTGGCACTTAATGCCAGGGGAGCTAACATCCCTACGGCTACGTCTTTGCGCAAGAAGCCCATAGCCAGGGGAACGGCTGTCTCTTTGGGCAGTCCCAGCAGCCCGCTGACAACCGGGGCAGCAATATTAGCTATGAAATCGAAAACCCCCAGAGTATAGAGAATGTTTACCACCAGCACAGCGCCGAGGACTATGGGCAAAGCTTCCCTGATAAAGCCTGAGACCCGTAGCCAGAGCTTCTCACCAACTACTCGCCAGGGTGGAAGGCGATAGGGGGGGATCTCCAGCAAAAGCTCTGGGCTGAACCCCCTGACCGTACGGTTGAGGATAAGGCCTATGATGACCCAGGATACAAACAGGCTCCCGTAGACCATAGCTACGTACTGCCCACCTTGTTGCCCCACTAGTCCTATTATCATAGCTTGCAGAGCTGCACATGGAATGCCAATAGAAATCAAAGTAGCTGCAATAAACCTTTGCCTGCGGCTCTCCAGAATACGCGTTGCCATAACCGCAGGCACGTTGCATCCAAAGCCGAGGATGGTGGGGATGATGGCAAAACCGTGTAACCCCAATCTGTGCATTATAGTGTCCATAAGCACTGCCAATCGAGGCAGGTAGCCAACATCTTCCAGTATTCCCAATGCCAGATAGAATGAGACGATATACGGTAACACCGCAGCCAAAGGGATGTAGAGTCCAGTGCTGAGCAAGCCGAAGGACTGAAAATAGTCGATTCCTCCGTCAACAAGATTGCCTATCAGGATGCTGTGCCAGAAACCTCCTGACCCCAAAGCGAGGCTCAATTTCAGCAGCAAAGGTGTCCACAGCCATTCGAAGAGCGGGTCGGTCACATAACCGATGATGCCCTCACCTATGAAACGGATGACCCAAAAGGTGGTGAAGAGAACGAGCAGGGCGATGAAGGTCCCGCCTGCTGGATGATTGCTGACGTCTTCCAGAACGTCACGCCAGGTGTGGTGGCGATGGCTTAACGATTGCACTTGCCCAACGATATCGCCGACCTTGGCCCACCGTTCGTCACTGGTGGGGAAAGCACTTTGTGGGACTCTCGCTTCCGGGAGACGGCTGATCAGGTCTCTTATTCCTTGCCCGGTTACTCCCACCGTCGGGACAACCGGTACACCGAGAAGCTCTTCCAGCTTGACAACATCGATGTTGATGCCGCGATGATGGGTATCGTCCCACATGTTGAGCGCCACTACTACCGGCACGTCTCTCTCCAACAGTCGCAAGGTTAGATTGAGATTTCTCTCCAGATTGGTGGCATCAACAACGTTGATGACCAAGTCACCATCTTTGAGCATCTCGACGGCTACCTCTTCGGCCTTATCAGTGGCTTCGAGCGTGTACGTGCCAGGTACATCGACAATCTTGGCTTGCTCGTCGCCCAGTCTGAAGTAACCTTCAGTGAAGTCCACTGTGGTGCCGGGGTAGTTGGAGGTGATGATGCGCGTGCCGGTAAGCCGGGAGAAGAGGGCGCTTTTACCCACATTGGGGTTGCCCATGAGCAGGATCTTCATCGTGGTCTCCGGAGGTCTTTAAGCGGACGCACCCACTTCAACTACTACCCTATCAGCCATGCCAAAACCAACAGCCACCTGGGCGTTGTCCACCCTGAGGGTAACTGGCCCGCGAAAGAGCATAGAGCTTATCTTGGTCACTTTTTTCCCAGGCCTGATACCGAGAGCCTCCAGGCGCCTAATGGACATTGGACCGTGGCCCCACATCGGGCCTTGACCGCGGCCACGCATCCGGCCTGCACCTCGACGTTGCATGAACCCTGGATCTCGTAGAACTTCAACTACCGTACCGGTCTGCCCGGCCTCCATCTGGGTCAAAGTCAGTTGTCGCTTTTCAGGCATAACTCCGCTTTACCCCCATTGGTATTCTGGATTACTAGAACGATGCATTGCGTTTGCAACAAGCTTGGCGAGTAATGAACAGCCCGCTTCAGTCTCCCTTCTATTTCCTCCGCTGGCGACAATTTGAGCACAAGCCTGTCATGCGCACTTCGACTCCCGTAATATGGAAATCATGTTGTCTACCGATGTCCTTCTTCAACTTCTGGCTCACGGGGCAGGCGAATTCCACCACTTTGCCGCAGTTGAGGCACAAAAGATGCTGATGCTCCGTTGGAGGTTTTTTCTCATAGTGATGATGCTCTTCATCGAAATGATGCTCTTCTATCAGTCCCAGCTTCTTGAAAAGCTGCAAGTTGCGGTAGACGGTGGATAGGCTGATGCGAGGGTACTTCTGCCGCGCCCGACGATATAGCTCATCGGCATCCAGATGCCTCCCAGCGCGCCGAATAACATCGAGGAGCAG
>JAUVVE010000094.1 GCA_030604795.1 Dehalococcoidia bacterium
AGGAAATATGGGCAGGTGGACAATTTCAGATTAGACAATAGAGCATAGTAGCTCTGCAATTAATGTTAATGCACTAAAACACTTACAACTAGACTTGCTGTAGCAGCAGCTAATGAAATGAGTGATATATAAAATGCACGCCTTCTCCCATCAAGGGAGACTAATGTAGGCAGTTTTACTTTCCGCAGCAGTGTTTGTATTTCTTGCCTGAGCCGCAGGGGCAGGGGGCATTGCGGCCGACTTTCTTGCCAGCAGGTACGGCAGCTTTCTGGCGTTGTTGTTGGGCGGGGGCTTCTCTCTTGGTAAGGCTGACTCTATAGATGGTGTGGGCAAGGTCATGCTGAATAGTGGCCAGCAGGCTGTCAAACAGGGCGTGGCCTTCTCTTTTGTAGACGACTAGTGGGTCAACTTGTCTCACGGATTGGAGACCTGCCCTCTGACGGAGGTGGTCCATTTCGGTGAGGTGGTCTTTCCACAGGCTGTCGATAGTCCGCAGCATTACCAGTCTCTCCAGCAGACGCATCTCGTTAGAGCCCACCTCTGTCTCTTTCTGCTCGTATAACCGCTCGGCGTGCTCAATCAGCTTGTCAGTGATTTGCTTTGGCTTCATCTCGGATAAGGCACTGGCGTTGAGCTGCGGCGGTAGAGGAAGGATAGTGGCGGCATCTTCCACCAGGCCAGCGTAGTCTGGCTCTACGAGGTCATTGCTGGACTGGACCTCTACCAGTTTTTCGATTTCATTTCTAACTATGGACAGGATGTTCGCCTTGAGGTCAGCGCCGCTGAGGATTTTATCCCGCTCGGCGTAGATCACCTCACGGTGCTTGTTGACCACATCGTCATAGTCAACGAGATGTTTGCGGACATCGAAGTGGTAGCCTTCAACCTTGACCTGGGCGTTTTCTATGGCTTTACTGACCATAGGATGTTCAATGGGCGTGTTCTCATCGAAGCCTGCCCACTCCATGAAGCCCTTAACGCGGTCGCCGCCGAAGCGGCGGGCAACATCATCCTCCAGGGAAACGTAGAAACGGGAGCTACCCGGGTCGCCCTGCCTGCCAGAGCGGCCCCGGAGCTGGTTGTCAATGCGTCGGGCTTCATGACGCTCGGTGCCTATGACGTGAAGCCCACCAAGCTCGACCACATTATTGTGTTCCTCCTGCCACTCTTTCTCGTCACCTTGGGCGGGATTGCCGCCGAGGATGATGTCGACACCACGTCCCGCCATGTTGGTAGCGACGGTGACCGCGCCAACGCGCCCCGCCTGGGCGATGATGCCGGCCTCTTTCTCGTGGTGCTTGGCATTGAGCACCTGATGGGGTATGCCTTTCCTTTTGAGGAGGTCGCCCAGGAGCTCCGACTTCTCGATGGAGACCGTGCCTATGAGCACGGGCCTACCCTGCTGGTGAAGGTCTTCAATCTCCGTGGCAACGGCTTTGAACTTGGAGTCCTCATCTTTGTAAATCTGGTCGGGGTTGTCGGTGCGGATCATCGGTTCGTTGGTGGGCATGATAACTACGTCCAGCTTGTAAATCTTGTCGAATTCCTCGGCTTCAGTAGCCGCCGTGCCGGTCATGCCGGCTAGTTTTCCGTAAAGGCGGAAGTAGTTCTGGAAAGTGATGGTGGCTAGAGTTACGCTCTCTCGCTGAATCTTCACCCTTTCCTTGGCCTCAATAGCCTGGTGGAGCCCTTCGGAGTACCGCCGGCCAAACATGAGGCGACCGGTGAACTCATCAACGATAACAACCTGCCCGTCTTTCACCACATAGTTGCGGTCTCTTCTGAAGAGCACGTGCGCTTTCAGGGCATTCTCGAGGTACTGGTTAAGACCGTAGTTGGCCGGGTCGTACAGGCTGGGAGCTTTGAGCAAGCCCTGTGTGCGAAGCCACGCTTCCGTTTTGGTCATGCCAGGTTCGGTAAGGTAAACGTGGCGCTCCTTTTCGTCAGTGGCGTAGTCTTCGTCTGGTTTGAGCTGCGGCACCAGGCGGGCAAAGACCTGATACCTCTGGGTGGCTTCTTCGGCAGCGCCGCTGATTATCAGTGGGGTGCGGGCCTCATCAATCAGGATGTTGTCCACCTCATCGACAATGGCGTAGTTAAGAGGGCGCTGGACGTACTGAGATAGGTCCAAAGCCATATTGTCTCTGAGGTAATCGAAGCCAAACTCGTTGTTGGTGCCGTAGGTTATGTCGGCTTCGTAGGCCTGGCGGCGGGTGATGGGGCGGAAATTAGGCCAGCGGCTATCTTTCTCGTCGACGTAATCAGGGTCATAGAGGCGAGCTGGAAGATGTTCGTCGGGATTCTGTTGTGGGTAGATGCTGGCAACGCTCATGCCCAGGACATGGTAGATAGGGCCCATCCAGTAGGCATCGCGCCTGGCCAGGTAATCGTTGACCGTAACCAGATGGCAGCCCTGGCCGGTGAGCGCATTGAGGCAAAGAGGCAGGGTGGCTACCAGGGTTTTGCCCTCGCCGGTTTTCATCTCGGCGATTTTACCTTGGTGGAGGACGATGCCACCCATGAGCTGGACGTCGAAATGACGCTGGCCTATGGTCCGTTTGGCGGCTTCCCTGACGGCAGCGAAGGCTTCGGGCAGAAGCTCATCCAGGGTCTGGCCGTCCTGCAGTCGAGTCCTGAACTCGTCGGTCTTGGCGCGAAGCTCGTCGTTGCTGAGCTCCTGGAAGTCTGGCTCCAGCGCGTTTATCTGCGCTACAGTGGGGTTGAGGCGCTTCAGTTCTTTGTCGTTGGAATCGGTAGTAAGGCTGCCCAGCCACTTAAGCATTTCTTCTACTCAAACATGGCGCCTATGGATAGGCCGGTATGGATGCGGTGGATGGCTTCACCGAGAAGTGGAGCTATGGGCAAGACAGTAATCTTGTCCAGCCTCTTGTCGTTGCCAACCGGGATGGTGTCGGTGACGACGACGTCCATAACCGGCGATTTAGCCATTCGCTCTGTGGCCGGTCCGGAGAAGACAGGGTGGGTGCAGCAGGAGTAGACTTCAGTGGCGCCGTGCTCCAGTAGGGTATTCACAACGCCGACCAGGGAGCCGGCGGTATCGATTTCATCATCCACGGTCAGGGCGCGCATCCCCTTAACCTCGCCGATGACATCGAGGGTTTCGGTGGCGTCGGCATTTCCTATTCGCCTTTTTTCGATGATAGCTAGTGGAGCATCAAGCCTGGCTGCCATATCGCGGGCGCGTGCGGATATGCCGATATCGGTGGCAACTACTACCAGATTATCCAGCGTTTTCTCTTTCCAGTAATCGCAGAGCATAGACAGGGCGGTGAGTTCGTCCACGGGAATGTTGAAGAAGCCCTGGATTTGGGCAGCGTGCAGGTCCACGGTCAGCAGGCGGTTGGCGCCGGCAGTGGTGAGCAGGTCGGCTATCAATCGAGCGGTGATGGGCACGCGGGGCTGGTCTTTCTTGTCGGTGCGCCCGTAGCCATAGTAGGGGATGACAGCGGTGATTCTGCCGGCGGAGGCTCGCTTGAATGCATCCAGCATAATGAGGAGCTCCACCAGGTTCTTATTGACCGGGGAGGCTAATGGCTGGACGACAAAAACATCGCGTTCGCGGACATTCTCCAGGATGCGGACGAATATGTTCTCGTTGCTGAACTCGAAGACCTCAGCTTGGCCCAGTGAAATGCTCAGGTATTCGCATACTGCCCGGGCTAGAGATGGGTGGGCACTGCCGGTGAAGACTTTGAGTTCATCCATAAGTCACTCCAGTTACTTCTTTAGTACGAGATAATTATAGCACCAAAAGGATTGTCGTGTCCCAGTCGTGGCAAGAATGAGCATGTAGTGCGAGGCTTCAGCCTCGCCAAACCTGCCCCGCCCAAGGCGACCTTAAAAGGTCGCGCTACATGTGTTGGGCGGACTAGTCGTGAGGAGAGCAACATGCGGGCTGGACACCTACCAGCCTTGACACCCAGTGAGCAGGTGGTTTAGCATAGGCATGGTGGTTTATGTGCGAAATCCCGGATTAAGCCTGCAAGGGGAAATTGGCGGGGACGTGCAGGTTGCCGGGGGATATTGAGGAAACGAAACCACGACCCGACAATCCACGCAACAAGAAAAGGGAACTTCGTCTACGTTCGGAAAGGATAGCGTGTTATGTCTAAGCCGTATTACCGACTACCACAAGGACTATAGGGATATGGGCGAGGCAAAAGAGGCACTTTCTGGTAAAAGGTGAAAGGCTTGGTGGAGACAGTAGGATATTAGGTTTACAAGATGAATTTTATTGATTCCTTGGTAAGTGCCCTAACATCGCTATCTGCTCACAGGTTACGCTCCGCGCTAACTATGTTAGGAATTATAATCGGGATTGGAACTGTAATAACGCTAGTGTCAATAGGTAGAGGAGTTCAGACTATGATTACTTCTACCTTTGAGCAATTGGGCAGCAATGTACTCTATGTAATGGCTAGCTCGCCTGAAATGGAAGCAATGGTGGGAGACATAGCCAGTATGACAGCAGGCATTATGTCTCCAACTCTTACTTTAGGTGATGCTAAAGCTTTGGAACGTGTACGCTCAGTGGAAGCAGTAGACCCCGTAAATGAAAA
>JAUVVE010000131.1 GCA_030604795.1 Dehalococcoidia bacterium
GCGTATGACGGAAACCATCCAGGCGCTCACGGAGAGTGGCCTCCGTGACCAGGTGAAGATCATCGTCGGGGGAGCCCCTGTATCGGAGGACTTTGCCAAGAGCATAGGCGCTGACGGCTACGGTGCAAACGGGTTTGATGCAGTACGGGTAGTGGAATCTCTATTCTCTGCTGAAGATAAATAAGACAGGAACATACCTCAGATACAGTGACATTCTGGGTAGAACTGCCCGCCTGACGAGGAGGAATAGAGTGCCGCGAGAAGGAATTCTGGTTCATACTCCCTATGAAAGAATGACCAAAGAGCAAGTGCTGCAAGTTCATGAGGCCTCCATACAGATTCTGACTGCCCCGGGCCTGATTTCTTTCAATCGCGAGGCCACAGAGATGCTGCAAAGCAACGGCGCAGACGTTACATCAATCTCCCCCAGCGACCACCCGTGCTGGCAGGTAAGAATACCGGAGAAACTTGTCCTCCAGGCACTCGCTAACGCGCCCAAGACGGTCAAACTAGGTGCCAGAAACGAGGACAACAGTCTGATAATGAATGGTGAAGAGCCAAGGGTGTACTTCGTTTCTGGCTCGGAGACCAATATCTGGCTCGACGTTGACTTCCAGGCTTATACCAAGAAATCTGACCCCAGTACCGAGGTCATGGTGCCGGAATTCCACCCGCGACGTGGCACAGTCTTGGACCTTTGCCAGGCAGCTCACGTGTGTGAGCATCTGGATACGTTGGACGCCTTCATCCGCCCCGTGAACATCCAGGATAAAGACATTACGGAAGATAACAAAGATGTCAACAAATACTTCGCTTCATTGAACAACACTACCAAGCACGTTATGGCAGGACTAACCAACTTGAAACAACTGGACAACCTCGTATGCATGGCAGAATTGATAGCCGGCGGGAGAAAAGAGTTGAAGGAGAACCCTATCATTTCTTTTATCACCTGCCTGGTCAAGAGCCCTTTGCAATTTGTCGAGGACACCACTGATACCATGATTGAGGTTTGCCGAAGGGGACTACCTGTGGTAGTATCCTCTGCTCCCCAGGCCGGAAGCACTGCGCCTATCAAGGAAGACGGCATTATCGCTCAAATCAATGCTGAGGTCCTGGCAGGCATAACGTTGGGCCAGTTGGCAAACGCAGGCACGCCAATGCTTTACGGAAGTGTACCGGTGAGAGCCCGAATGGATACCCTCGACGATTCCTACGGAGCCCCTGAATCCGTCCAGTACAATATTGACTGCGTTCAGATGGCCCGATTCTACAAGTTGCCTTGCTATTCCACCGCGGGAGTCTGCGATACAAAGACGCCGGGGACGCAATCCTCAGTAGAAAGGCTGTTCTCGGACATACTGGTCACCTTGAGCGGGCCACAATACTTGCATTGTGCCTACGGCCTCCTCGATGGGAATTCCACCTTCTGTCTGCTTCAGGCTGTCCTGGACGATGCGCACTTTCAAATGATAAGGTTCTTTCTAAGGCCGCCGCGAACCAGCCAATCTGAGATTGATGAGACTCTCAGACAAATAAGAGAAGTGGCAGCTACACCACAGAAGCTGTACATTAGCTATATCCGCCCCATGCTGCGCAGTGGACAACTGTCAACGCCTTATCCATTCGAAGGTGATGGGGAGACGGACAATGTGCTGGCACTGGCCTATGAAAGGATGAATCAACTTCTTTCAGAGCCTGTGGAACATATAGATGCGGCTACCACCAGTCGGATATTCGAGGAAATGCCTGGGCTGCTTCCCAGGCTCAACGTATATGAAGAAAGGAAAAAGCAATGAGCGAAGACACAATCGCCGCGCTGAAGGAGAATGTCATCCAGGGGAGGAAGACGAAGGACGATGAGGGGATAGAGATGGGTATGGTGGGGAAGCCGGGGGTACTGGAGCTAACGCAGTCGGCGCTGGACCAGAAGATCCCTCTGCAGACAATAATCACGCAGGCTCTGACTGCAGGGATGGAGGTTGTAGGCGAGAAGTTCTCGAAAAAGGAATACTTCATCCCGGACATGTTAGCGTCTGCGGAGGCAGTGGGCGAGGCCATGGAGATCTTGAAACCACATCTTGAAGCCTCTCACGTGGAGACTAAGGGCAAATTCGTCATAGCCACCGTCAAGGGAGACATCCATGATATCGGCAAGAGTATCGTGGCTATCCTGCTTAGGGGTGCCGGTTATGAGGTGAACGACCTGGGCATAGATGTACCCACCGAGAAGATAGTGGGAATTATCAAAGAGGACAAGCCTGAGTTTCTAGGCCTATCTGCCCTGCTCACCACCACGATGCTGGTTATGGGAGAGATAGTTGAAGCGCTGAAAGAGAACGGTGTCAGAGATGAGGTCAAAGTCCTAATTGGGGGGGCAGCCGTCTCTGATGAGTATGCCCAGGAAATAGGAGCAGATGGGTATTGCGTGGACGGGTTCGATGCGATTAAGAAACTGGATGCTTTTCAGGAAGCGAAGGCGTAGCCTGGTCGCAGGAGTATTGCAGAAAGTAGAACAATCGCTGATAGATGAGGATTCTGAGTGCTGCGCGGCTCAGAGACGGTTACTGACAATCAGGTGCGATAGAGTATTATTGGTGATAAGAGCAATGAGGGTCGGGATGCCTCATTGTAGATTGAAATGGGAAATGTCGAAATAGAGGAAAATCTGTAAGAAGGGGACTAATGGCAGCCATAGCTGGAATCGTATCCACAAACAGGGACAAGCTCAAACAGGTTACAGCCCAAGTAGAAAAGATGATCCAAGTAATGCGTCATCGAGGGCCAGACAACACCACCATTCGCACACTACCGGATGGCACGGCGGCACTTGGTGCAGCGGAAGTGAACCTAACGCCTGAGAGAACTCAGTGCGCGGCAGTGGCTACTGCTCCCTATATTGTCTTCGACGGAGACTTATTCAATCAGAGAGCCGAGGGGCAAACCGATATAGAACTCTTCGAGGAGTACTATCAGAAGTACGGCAAGGGCTGCTTTTCACATCTGGACGGGAGCTATTGCTGCGGTATTCTCGATGGCGATGAAGCGCTTATAGCCCGCGATCCTGTTGGGGCGAGGCCCCTATTCTACGGAACAGAAAGCGGGCTTTTCTGCTTCAGCACGGAGATGAAAGGCTTAATAGACCACATTCGTTTTGATGTACACGAGCTTGTGCCCGGCCACATATACAGCACAAAGGAGGGTCTGAAGCCATTCGCCCCCTACGTTCCTGAGACGCCCGAACCTGAAGGTCTGGAGCACGCAACGGGTGTATTAAGGGAACTCGTGATAGAGGCGGTGAAGAAGAGGATGAAAGGCCTAAATGCTGTGTCGCTTAGCGGCGGTCTGGATAGCTCTATTGCGGCGGTTATCGCTAAGGAATTCAATCCAGACCTGCGTCTCTTTACCGGTGCC
>JAUVVE010000001.1 GCA_030604795.1 Dehalococcoidia bacterium
ATAACATAGTCGCCAGTATCAAGATACGGAACATATATTGTCTTATGCTTGCCCATGAGCAAGCTTGCTACCCTGGAGGCGAGCCTACCCAAGGTCTTACCAGAGGCATCAATGACATGCCACTGGCGTTGGACGTCCTCGGCTCTGGTTGAGTAAGTCTTCATACTGCCAGCTCCAAATTGCCAGCGTAATTGACTCTGGTGAGACATAGGCCGTGAGCCGGAGCGGTCGGTCCTGCCAAACCGGGCATCTTTGCCTCCATAATCTGGCGCAACTCTTCAAGTCCAGACTTGCCTAACCCCAGCCTGATTAGCAGTCCTACCGTATTGCGCACCTGATGAGGCAAGAATGAATTGGCGACCACATGAACAGTGACCAAGTCTTGCTCCTTCGTCACCTTAGCCTCGTAAACATCACGCACTGTGCTCCTCAGCTTACCTAACGAGGTAGCGAAGGAGGCGAAATCATGCTGACCTTCGATAAGCTGACATGCCGCGTTCATGACTTCGATATTCAACTCATTGGCTACGAAATAAGCGAAGCCCCTGGCCAAAGGCGACCGAGTTGGAGTATTCAAAATGAAGTAATCATATTCCCGGCTCGCAGCATCGTGCCTGACATTGAAGTCTGCACACACCCTGCAAGCACCCTTAACCGCAATATCCTCCGGCAGATAATGATTCAAAGCTCTAACGAAGGTCTGTGGAGACAGGGCAGACTCACTCTGAAAGCTGGCCACTTGCCCCTTCGCATGTACGCCAGAATCAGTCCGGCTGGCAGCCATTACCCGCCTCCTCTCCCCGGTAACCTTCCGTATGGCCCCTTCCATCTCAGCTTGAATAGTGGGCAAGCCAGCTTGCCACTGGAAACCATGATAATGGCTGCCATCGTACTCCACAACCAGAACAATCTTGTTGAAACTGCCAAAGAGCTTCACTAACCAAGACGGCTTGTTATTCTACCAGCTTGAGCTGACACATAGGTGCGCTATCGCCCAGCCGTGGCCCCAGCTTGACCAGCCGTGTATAACCTCCCGGACGCTCTGCATATCTGGGAGCCAGCTCATTGAATACCTTATCAACCATCTTCTTGTCCGTAACAAAAGCCAGAGCACGGCGCCGAGATGATAAACTGCCCTCTTTCCCCAGAGTAATCATCCTCTCCGCCGGACCACGAACTTCCTTGGCTTTGGCCTCAGTGGTGACGATTTTTTCATATCTAAACAAATCAGTCACCAAGTTGCGGCATAATGCCCGGCGGTGAGCCGCAGGTCTACTCAGTTTCCGCCCGGCTATCCGATGTCTCATCCGTCATCTTTCCTTCCACATCCAAATCGCCTTCTACTTCTGCGGAAGCCGATTCCGCGGAAGCCGAAGGCGCTTCTTGTGTTTTCTTCTTTTTCTCTTTTGCTTCAGGAACAAAAGGCAAGTCGAGTCCCCTGAGGGCCGTCTCCACCTCATCCCTAGACTTGGCTCCGAAACCAGCTAGTGCACATAGACCTTCTATGGTTTTTTCTAGAATCTGACCCAAGGTGGTGACCCCACCTCTTCTCAAGCTATTGTAGGTGTGAGTGGATAGGTTCAGCTGGTCTATAGGCATGTTGTACTGCTCCGGCGGGATTAACCCTTGCCAGGCTAGTTCTGCTCCTTCCTCCACCAGGGCTTTGGCCAGTTCTCGAAAACAGGAAAACTGCTCCATCAGAATAGTAGCGCTCTGACTGACTGCCTCAGTTGGAGATAGAGTGCCATCAGTCCAGACTTCCAGGACAAGCTTTTCCTGGTTACTTCCTTCCGTGATGCCACTAGGCTCAACCGAGTAATTGGCGCTCCGCACCGGGCTGAAGATGGCATCTATCGGAATCGCACCGATCGGGAGGCTGTCGCTGGAGCCAGCCGGCACCCAGCCTCTGCCCAGCTCGACGTTAAACTCAGCGCTCAGCCTGGCTTCAGGGGAATCCAAGGTAGCCAAATGAAGCTCTGGATTGGCAATTTCAAAATCCGCTGACACCTTAATGTCGGCAGCGCAAACCTCGCCTGCACCCTCAACCTCCAGACTCAACTTGCCAGACCGCTGCGAAAGGGGACGAATGCGCACCGCCCTGACATTCAGCAAAAAGTCGGTGGTATCTTCCTTGACATAAGGGATTGTTGAGAACTCGTGCTGAACCCCTTCGATCTCAACCCAGGTTATGGCGGCACCAGACAAAGAACTGAAAAGCACACGGCGCAGACTGTTACCCAAAGTGACTCCAAAACCTCTCTCCAGAGGTTCGGCAACAAAACGACCGTACCTCTCAGTGCTTTCAACACACTCTACTCTTGGTAACGATAATCCAGCCAAAATGCCTCCTCAACGGGAATAATACTCAACGACAGCTTTCACATCGAACTTGACTTCAATGTCATCGCCGGTTGGCAGGGCAAGAACCCGGCCCACCAACTCCTGCTTATCCAGCGTCAACCAGCCGGGAATAGTCCTGTCCTCGATTTCCTGAACGAGTGTCTTATAGTATTCAGTTTGAGTACTCCCATTCCGCCAAGCGATAGCATCCCCGGACTTCACAAGGCAGGAGGGGATATCAGTCTTACGCCCGTTTAAGAGAAAGTGGCCGTGGCACACCAGCTGTCTTGCTTGAGGGCGGGAGCTAGCGAACCCCAAGCGATAAACCACATTATCTAAGCGTCTTTCCAGCAAGACCACGAGGTTTTCCCCGGTTACGCCTGGAATCCTCTCCGCCTCAGCGAAGAACTTGCGGAATTGCCGCTCCAGGATTCCGTAGGTATAGCGCACTTTTTGCTTCTCTTGCAGCTGAAGCGCGCGGTCAGACATCCTCTTGCGCCGTCTACGAGCCGGGCGGTACCCAGGTGGAACTTTCCTTCGCTCAAAAGCACACTTGGAGGTAAAACACCTCTCACCTTTGAGCATTAGTTTGTCGCCAACACGTCGGCACAAGCGACAAGCAGCCCGTGTATATCGCGCCATTTCTACACTCGCCTTCTTTTTCGAGCACGACAACCGTTATGCGGGACAGGAGTCACGTCCTTGATCCCGGTAACGGCAATCCCAGAAGCCTGGAGAGCTCGAATTGCCGCCTCGCGTCCGCTACCAGGACCTCGGATAAATACCTCGACTTGGCGTAGCCCGTGTTCCTTGGCCCGCTGAGCAGCTCCCTGAGCAGCCAATTGAGCCGCATAGGGGGTGCCTTTTCGAGACCCTTTGAACCCGGCTGTGCCGGAACTCCCCCACGCAATAACACTACCTTTGGGGTCCGTAAGAGTAATGATTGTGTTATTGAAAGTGGACTGGATATAAGCTTTACCTTCAGGGATCAGCTTACGCTCTCGTCTTCTTACTCCAGTTCTTCTTTTCCTAGGCATATCGTCTGACCGCTCCTTTACTTCTTGGTGGCACCACGCTTTTGTCCGCGGCCAGCTACCGTCTTGCGAAGACCGCGCTTGGTCCGAGCGTTGGTTCGTGTCCGTTGCCCGTGGACCGGAAGACCCCGACGATGCCTCATACCTCGATAGCTGCCGATTTCAACAAGGCGTTTGATGTTAAAATTGACCTCTCGCCGAAGCCCACCTTCCACCGTATACTCCTTGTCGATAACTTCGCGAATACGGTTAACTTCCTGTTCGCTAAGGTCCTTTACCTTAACGTCAGGATCAACACCGCTGGAAGACAAGACCCGACGGCTCAAGGTAGGGCCGACACCGTAGATGTATTGCAGAGAAATCGAGACTCTCTTACCTTTGGGAATATCCACACCAGCAATACGTGCCATCTTTCAACTCACTCCCGCAGTTATCCCTGCCGTTGCTTATGCTTAGGGTTCTGGCAAATAACCCGAACTACACCACGGCGCCTGATGACTTTACACTTGTCGCAAAGGCGCCTAACAGAAGCGCGCACTTTCATTCGCAGTCACCTCAAATCTAAAAGAATACGCCTAATAATAGGACTTTGTCAACAAACATGTCAAAACGCAATCT
Organism: Dehalococcoidia bacterium; assembly: GCA_030604795.1. GTDB lineage: Bacteria > Chloroflexota > Dehalococcoidia > GIF9 > UBA5629 > JAUVVE01. The sequence goes on from JAUVVE010000001.1 coordinate 3,993, forward strand.
ACTCGCCAACTACTTAAATCGATAGGTAATTCTCCCCCGGCTCAGGTCATAGGGCGACAGTTCCACCAGCACTCTGTCTGCAGGCAAAACCCTGATGTAATGCCGCCTCATTTTACCCGAAATATGGGCCAGAACCTTGTGCCCATTAGGCAGCTCGACACGAAATGTAGCATTGGGCAGCGTCTCAACTACCGTGCCTTCAACTTCTATCGCTTCTTTGCTAGGCATGCTACTCTTCTACGGTAGAGTAAGTATCTCAGGTTCACCATCGCTGATAGCAATAGTGTGCTCAAAATGAGCTGAAAGGCTGCCATCAGCAGTCAGCACCGTCCACTGGTTCTCACCGAGGCGTGTCCGGTAGTGACCAGTAGTCACCATTGGCTCCAAAGCCAAGGTCATACCCTTCTGCAATGCAGGGCCCTCACCCCGGATGCCGAAATTGGGAACTAACGGGTCCTCATGCAGGTCTCTGCCAACTCCATGTCCAGAATACTCTCGAATCACTGAGAATCCCCGTGTCTCAACGTAGTCTTGAATAGCCGCGGAAACGTCTCCCAAGTGAGCGCCGCGACGTGCAGCCTTTATCCCACCAATCAAGGCAGCCTCGGTAACAGCCAAGAGTTCCTGCGCTCTAGAGTTAATACTGCCTACTCCGACTGTTATCGCCGCATCACCGTGGAAACCGCTGACGAATGCCCCAAAGTCTAGAGATACGATATCACCCTCACTCAATTGCCGTTCCCCGGGAATGCCATGAACGATTTCATCATTCACCGACACGCACAAGTGCGCCGGAAAGCCTCGATAGCCTTTGAAAGAGGCCCTAGCACCACGTTTCTCGAGTTCGTTCACTGCCACCGAGTTCAGCTGGCACGTCTTGATCCCCGGCTTTATCTCCTCCTTCAGTCGCCCCAGAACAGCCGCCACAACTTCCCCAGCTCGCCGCATCATAGCCACTTCCTCTGAAGACTTTATGATGGTCATTTGGCTGCCACCGACCCCGTCTCCAGAGCATCGACTATCGCCTCGGCCACTTCCTCTATCCCCAACTTGCCCTCCACCTCAACGAGCTTGCTATCTCTGCGGTAATAGTCCAAGACAGGAGTAGTCTGTGCAAAATAGACCTTCAGTCGCTCCCTAACCGTCTCGGGAGTATCATCAGAGCGTTGCTGGAGTTTCCCACCGCATTTGTCACATATCTTAGCTACCTTTGGTGGTGACGTTATCTCATGATAAGGCGCCTGGCATCCACCGCATATCCAGCGCCCGCCAAGTCGTTTCAATAGCTCTTCCTCAGCCACCTCGATATATATTGCCTTGTCTATAGCCTTCCCCCGACTGGCCAAGGCCTCATCAAGCGCCCTAGCCTGCTCCACGGTTCGCGGAAAGCCGTCAAATACGCACCCCGTTTCACAATCAGGCTCATTCAGCCGCTCTGAAATAACCTGAATCGTCACCTCATCAGGAACCAACAGACCCTTATCCATGTAATCCTTAACCACTTGTCCCAGCTTAGTCCCTTTCTCCACTGCCTGCCGAAACAGGTCACCAGAGGCTATATGAGCTAAGTCCAGCCTTTGAGCAATGATAGCTGCCTGAGTTCCCTTGCCCGCCCCTGGAGCACCAAGCAAGACCAAGAACATCAGTCCCTGACTCCTCATCTCAAGAAACCTTCATAGCGGCGCATTGTCAGCTGCGCCTCTATCTGCTTCATGGTATCCAAAGCTACACCAACCATAATGAGCATCCCGGTACTGGACAGAGTCAATATCGCAACGTCGGTCACTTCCCGAGCCAAGAAAGGCAGTATGGCGATAAAAGCGAGGAAAAGAGCACCACCCCAGGTGATATTCCTGATAACCTTGTTGAGATAGTCAGTCGTGGGTTTCCCCGGGCGGACACCTGGGACAAAACCCCCCTGACGCTGCAAGGTCCGCGCCAGGTCCATCTGCTCAAATATCACCATGGTATAGAAGAAGGCAAAAGCGACCACCATCAAGAAATAGAATCCCCAGTAGAACAGTCCTACGGGTAGAGGTGCATTAGGACTGAACCACTCCGTAAGCGTATTCCAGAAGTTTGGATCCTGCCCTGGCGGGCTAGCAAAATAACTGGCTATTGTTCCTGGGAAAATCATTAACGCCATAGCAAAGATGAGTGGTATCATCCCGGCAGTATTCACCCGAAGTGGAATATGCGTCGAGCCCGATTGGCGATACATACGAGTGCCGCGAAACGCAGTCCGTGCATACTGAACCGGAATCCGGCGATGAGCCTCGGTGAATATGACTATGAGCACCATGGTAGCCAAGGCCACAATGCCAAAGGCAATCAGACCGCCCACATTCCCCTTGGCCAAGAAGCCGCGCCCAATCATCTCCGGCAAACCCGCCACAATGCCACCAAAGATTATTATCGACACACCGTTTCCAATACCCCGCTCGGTAATCAGCTCACCAATCCAGACAAGAAACATAGTGCCCGCTGCCAGTGACACTATTATGGCTACAGTGGGTAATGCGCCGGCGGGACTAACAATGCCCTGACTACGCAGCAGCGCCAATTGAGCATAGCCCTGAAGCCCTGCTAAGGGTACGGTTAGCCAATGAGTATACTGGTTAATCCTGCGTCTGCCGGCGTCCCCCTCTTGAGACAAAGCCCGAAGACCAGGAATAACTGGAACCAACAGTTGCATAATAATAGAAGACGTTATGTAGGGATAGACTCCCATCGCCGCCACGCTGAAGTTCCTCATAGCCCCCCCACTAAACAGGTCAAGCATACCCAGCAATTGATTCTTCTCGAATAGCTCATGTAGGGCATCAAGGTCCACTCCGGGCAAAGGCACATGAGCTACAAAGCGGAAAATCACCAGCATGCTCAACGTGAAGAGGAGTCGCCGTCGCAGGTCTGGCAGGGAAAAAGCATCCAGCAGTGCTTGAATAAGGCGCGGTCTAGCTTCCCGCTGCTGCATTCTAGACCCCCTCCACTCTTCCCCCAGCAGCCATGATTTTCCTTTCAGCGGTAGCAGAGAATTTGTCGGCCTTTACCACCAGCGGGCGATCGATTTCCCCATCGCCCAAGATCTTGACCGGCTGCCGAAGAGAGCCAATCAACCTGACTCTGAGCATATCCTCGGGGGTGATTTCAGCATTAGGAGCGAACACTCTGAGTTTGCCCACATTAACGATATTGTATTCAGTTCGAAAAATGTTCACGAACCCGCGCTTCCGAGGTAAACGCTTGATAAGAGGCAACTGCCCTCCCTCAAAACCAAGGCGAACACCACCGCCAGAACGCGAGTTCTGTCCCTTACAGCCTCGTCCCGAATATGTACCGTGCCCACTGCCATCGCCGCGTCCGACGCGCTTTCTGCCGCGCCTGGCACCTGGGGGGGGCTTCAATCTACTCTGTTCCATCATCCTTCACTTCCGCCTTGACCAGATGACTGACCTTGGCTATCATACCCCGAATGGACGGGGAATCCTCGTGTTCCACCGTTTCATTAAGTCGATGAAACCCTAAGGCTCTCAAGGTCCGCTTTTGCGCCTTGACATACCCGATGTCGCTCCTCGTCCAGGTGATACGCAGCCTAGCCACCCACCTCGACCTCCTCCAGTTCAATTCCAGCCTTCCGTCTGGCTACAGCCTCCTTCGGGTCCCTGAGGCTGGCCAACCCCACCATAGTGGCTTTGACTACGTTAACAGGATTGGCGCTTCCCAAGGACTTGGTAAGGGCATCCTTTATTCCTGCAGCTTGGAGCACCGCCCGAACGCCGCCACCAGCAATCACACCCGTTCCAGGCCACGCCGGCTTAAGTAAAACCTTCCCGGCACCAAACTTAGCCAATATCTCATGCGGAATAGTAGTGCCAGCCATGGGTATCTTGATTACATTCTTACGGGCGGTCGCACCGGCTTTGCGGATTGCTTCTGGTACCTCCCTGGCCTTACCGAGGCCAATCCCTACATGCCCGCTGCCATCACCAACTACCACCAGAGCTCTGAAATGAAGCCGCTTACCGCCTTTCACAACCTTGGCTACCCGGTTGAGTGCCACTAGCTTTTCACTCAGTTCTAGCTCACTGACATCAACTTTGACATTCTGCCCAATTACCTTGGTAATCGCTTTCATTGAACCAACCTCAAAACTCCAGCCCGGCCTTCCGGGCACCTGCAGCCAAAGCCTTGACTCGCCCATGATACTTGTAACCACCCCTGTCAAGAGCCACGCGATTGATCCCCTTATTCAGCGCACGCTGAGCCACAAGGGAACCTATCAGCTCAGCACTCTCTGTTTTCGTTTTCTCTGTGGTTTTGCCTCTGATCTCTGGGTCCAGACTACTGGCCGAAGCCAGAGTCTGCCCGATAGAGTCATCAATGATTTGAGCATAAGTGTATTTCAAGCTCCGAAAAACACAAAGCCTTGGCCTCGTCCCGGTTCCGCTCACCCTGCCTCTGACCCGAGCATGACGCCGCTTTCGTGCTAGCCTTGTATCAATCTTAGCCATCGATGCCTGTTATCCTCTTAGGCCGACCTTGCCTGCCTTACCAGCTTTGCGGCGAAGTCTCTCACCAGCATACTTGATACCCTTGCCTTTGTACGAGTCAGCAGGGCGTAGAGCCCTAATTCGAGCCGCGGTCTCGCCGACGACCTCCTTATCAATACCTACGACGCGGACGCGGTTAGTCCCTTCCACCACAATCTCCACACCGGGCGGTGGCGCGAAATCCACCGGATGACTATATCCAATCTGAAGTGACAACTTGTTGTCTGTTGCTTGAGCCCGGTAGCCAACACCGTTCAATTCCAGGGTCTTTTCAAAACCTCTTGTAACCCCCTCGACCATGTTAGCCAGAAGAGTCCGACTTAATCCGTGCAGAGAACGATTGACCCTATCATCACTGAGCCGGGCCACTATCAGGGTTTCATCTCTTACTGTGATAGAAATCCCCGGGGGAAACGAACGAGATAGCCTACCCTTGCCACCATCCACGGTCACTTCATTCCGCTGGATATTGACCTTGACACCCGGAGGTACGGGTATGGGACGCAATCCTACGCGAGACATGAATCCACCGTCAAAGTATTCGTTACCAGACGTAGCATAGTAGTTCACCACCAAGATTTCGCCGCCATGCCTCCTGTCCAGTGACGAGCCCCTTGGACGTCGACAAGATAGCAACACCAAGGCCACCATAGACACGGGGAATCTCCGTTCGGCCTACATAGACTCTAAGACCGGGCTTGCTGACCCTCTCCAAACCCGCGATAGCTGGCTGGTCACCTATGTACTTCAGGAGGATCTTGACAACTCGCTGTGGCTTGCCCCTTAACACGGTATAGTCCGAAATAAAGCCCTCGTCCTTGAGAATCTTGGCAATGGAAAGCTTCATCTTGGAGGCCGGTACAAGCACGCCATCATGGCGCACCATCACGGCATTGCGAATGCGCGTCAGCATATCAGCAATCGGATCAGTAACTGTCAACAGATGCCTCCAGCACTTTCAATCACCAGCTTGACTTTCTCACCCCAGGAATTTGACCACTTAAGGCTAACTTTCGAAAACAAATGCGACACAAACCAAACTTGCGGATATAGGCGCGCGGTCTGCCGCATAATTGGCATCGATTTCGCTGCTGCACCCTATACTTTGGAGGGCGCTTCGATTTTACAATTTTGGATACTTTCGCCACGTTTAATACAAACCTGCTAGCCTCTACTAAAAGGCATGCCTAGAGACTCTAGCAAACTCCTGCCTTCCTCATCACTAGCTGCGCTGGTGACGATGGTCACCTCGAGTCCCCGCAGCCTATCCACCTTATCATAATCAATCTCGGGAAAAACTATCTGCTCCTTAATCCCCAAAGTGTAGTTGCCCTCGCCGTCAAACGAATCTCGGGATACCCCCTGAAAATCCCGAGTGCGCGCCAGAACAACATTGACCAGCTTATCACAGAACTCATACATCCGCCTGCCATGCAGTGTCACCATCATCCCGACAGGCATGCCTGCTCTGAGCTTGAAAGAGGCAATAGACTTCTTGGCTCGTGTTATCACCGGATGTTGCCCTGAGACAGCCGCTAAATCCCTCTCGGCTGCTTCCAAAGCTTTAGGGTTCTGTATTGCCTCACCCAGACCGATGTTCACAACAATCTTGTCAAGTCTTGGCACCTGCATCACATTCTTGTAGCCGAACTTACTCGTCAGTTCGGGTACCGTTTCCTTCAAATACTTCTCCTTCAGCCGAGACATACCTAAGCTACACCTTTACCTAATCAATAACTTCGTAGCAAGAACGGCAAATCCGCGCCTTTCTGCCGTCATCAAGAAAACGGAAGCCAACCCGGGCCGGTTTGTTGCACTTATTACAAACCAGCACCACATTTGACGCTTGAAGCGGCACTTCCAGCTCAATTATGCCAGCCTGTCTGGCCTGACGGCGGGCTCGCGAATGACGTTTAGCCATGTTGATGCCATCGACCGTTACCTTGCCTTTCTTTGGGAAAACCTGACGCACCTTGCCTTTTTTTCCCCTGTCTTTGCCGGCAATAACAAGAACCGTGTCATTCTTTCTAATCTTCATCTCAAAGAACCTCTGGAGCCAAAGACACGATCTTCATAAAATTCTTGTCCCTGAGTTCCCTGGCTACTGGACCAAATATGCGAGTGCCCTTGGGATTATTCTTATCGTCCAGGATCACCGCCGCATTCTCGTCAAACCTGACGTAGGAGCCGTCCGGACGATGATACTGTTTAGCTACGCGCACAACTACCGCCCGTACCACGTCACCCTTCTTCACCACACCACCACCAGGTATGGCCCGCTTTACTGAAGCCACAATAACATCGCCCACGGCAGCGTACCTCCTTCGAGTCCCACCTGGCACATTGATGCACATAATCTGCCGGGCTCCAGTGTTATCAGCTACTTTCAGTCTAGTCTGAGGTTGAATCACTGTCTTCTACTTCGGGCCGAATCTGAGCAGGTTCGGCAACCTCCACCTCGGCGACTTCTTTCCTCCTTATTATCTCCACAACCCGCCAGCGTTTTTCCTTAGACAAAGGGCGAGTCTCAACGATCTTCACCGTATCACCAGCCTGGCAGGCATTAGCGTCATCATGGGCTTTGAACCTGGAAGTATGTCTGACGACCTTCTTATAGAGAGGATGGCGTCTCCTAGTTGTCACTAACACCACCACCGTCTTATCCATCTTGTCGCTTACTACCTTCCCAGTTCTGATTTTGCGCTTCTTCTCCATAACCTACCTTATGCCAAGCTCCCTTTCTCTTAGTACCGTCTTCAGTCGGGCAATCCTCTTCTTGACCTTCGGCAGCTCCCGGTGATTAGCCAACTGCCGTGTGGCTAGGCGAAACCGCAAATTAAACAGCTCCTGGTGAGCCGTCTCCAACCGCTTCGATACCTCCTCATCCCTAAGAGACCGAATCTCGTCGATTCTCAACTCTCGCCTCTTCCTTGACCGTTTCTTTTGTCACAAACCTGGTGGCGATAGGTAACTTATAGGAAGCCAGATGCATCGCTTCCCGAGCCATACTCTCTTTTATGCCACTCACCTCAAAAAGCATTCTCCCCGGTCTCACTACAGCTACCCAGTGGTCTGGAGCACCTTTGCCGCTGCCCATTCTCGTTTCCGCCGGTTTCTTAGTCACTGGCTTATCCGGGAAGACGCGAATCCACATTTGACCCCCACGACGCAAATAACGAACTATGACTCGACGAGTAGCTTCAATCTGCCTAGCTGTTATCCAAGCCGCTTGGTAAGCTTGCAGCCCAAACTCACCAAAGGCAATGGTGTTCCCCGACTGCGCTTTTCCCCTCCGTTCCCCCCGGTGAGCTTTACGATACTTCACTCGCTTCGGCTGTAGCAATTTCTCTCCTCACTTCAGGCACGATGTCACCTTTATAGACCCAGACTTTGACCCCAATATGACCCATTGCAGTATGAGCCTCAGCAAAGCCATAGTCGATATCAGCACAGAGTGTATGCAAGGGCAAGCGCCCTTGAAGTGTAGTCTCACGGCGAGCGATTTCAATACCTCCCAGCCTCCCAGCACAACTGATCTTCACCCCTTTTGCACCAGCTTGCAACGTCCGAAAGGCAGTTTGTTTCATTGCCCGCCTAAAAGCCATCCGACGCTCAAGTTGGTCAGCCACATTCCGAGCCACCAGACAAGCCTCAAGCTCAGGCTGTTCAACCTCCCTGATAGACAGTCGCACTCTCTTGCCACAGATTGCTTCCAAATATGCCCTCAGTTCCTCGGCACGCTGTCCACCTCGCCCGATGACGATCCCGGGGCGAGACGAATACACCGTTAACAATACCTCATTACCTTGGTGGTCAGTCTCCACCCTGGCAATACCACTGTCACGGCACTTCATCTCAATAGCTCGACGCAACTTCAAATCTTCCTGCAATAGCTCGGCGTAATGCTTCTCATCATACCACTTGGCCTGCCAGCCTCGAATGATACCGATCCTAAAACCGTAAGGGTGAACCTTATGTCCCATCTATTCTGCCTCCCCAGAAACGAAGACGCTGATATGACTGGAACGCTTCAGGATAGGACTCACCCGCCCCCTTGCCTGAGGACGGAATCTTTTCAGGGTGCGCCCCTGATCAGCAGAGATATCCGCAATCCTAAGCTCAGAAGGTTCCATTTGAAAATTGTTTTCAGCATTAGCGGTCGCCGACTTGATTACCTTGGCCACAGCTCGAGCAGCCCGGGTCGTTGAGAATTGCAGAATAGTCAAAGCCTCATCAACTCTTTTGCCCCGTACCATGTCTGCGACTAGTTTGACCTTCCGAGCCGAAACACGAACGTCTTTAGCTATTGCTCCTACCTTCATTCCCGTAAGACTATCCCTTCTTCCTTGCCTGAACAGTCACTTGCGCCTTGCTGATGTGCCCCCGGAACATCCGAGTCATGGCGAACTCTCCCAGTTTGTGCCCCACCATATTCTCAGTAACAAAAATGGGGACATGTCGTCGACCGTCATGTACTCCAATGGTATGACCTATCATTTGGGGCATAACAGTAGAGGCGCGCGACCATGTTTTCAGCACTACCTTATCCCCAGAACGATTAAGTGCCTCTATCCTGGCAAGTAGTTTGGCATCGCAATAGGGACCCTTTTTTGATGAACGCGACATCCTATTCCTGCCTCTTCAATTACTTCTCCGCATTTCGCCGCCTGACAATCAGTTTATTAGAAGCCTTATTACGGCGCGTCCTATAGCCCAAAGCTGGCTTGCCCCACGGCGTCTTTGGCGCCATTCCCCGAGGAGCCCTCCCCTCACCACCCCCATGGGGATGGTCTCGCGGCGTCATGGCCGAACCGCGAACCTGAGGACGCCGCCCCCGCAGCCTTCTGGCTCCAGCCTTGCCCAACTTCACGCCCTGATGTTCAACATTGCCTACCTGCCCCACGGTAGCCAGACAATCAGTCAGAAAACGCCGCACCTCCCCCGAAGGCAAGCGCACGAGTGAATACTTATGCTCTTTACCTAGAAGATGCGCCACCGTACCAGCGCTACGCACCACCTGCCCGCCCTTGCCTGGCTGCAACTCGATATTGTGAATCAAGGTGCCCTCTGGGATCAAACCCAGCGGCAGAGCATTGCCCGGCCTTATCTCAGCGCCCTCTCCTGCTCTTATGCTGTCGCCTACGCCAAGCCCAGCCGGGGCAAGAATGTAACGCTTTTCCCCGTCTGCATAATGGATGAGAGCAATGCGAGCCGAGCGAGACGGGTCATACTCAATAGCCGCCACCCTCCCAGGCACGCCAAGCTTATTCCTCTTGAAGTCGATTATGCGCAGCCTACGCTTGGCGCCACCGCCTCGATGCCGCACAGTTACCACGCCTCTGCTGTTGCGCCCTGCTTTCTTCTTGAATGGCTTGAGCAGAGACTTCTCAGGAACTGACTTGGTTATCTCGTCGAACGAGATACTAACCATGCCACGCTTGCCTGGTGATGTCGGACGATAAGTTCTCAGTGCCAAAGCTTACCTCCGCCTAATTCCTACGGATGTCTCCTTTGCCAGCGATTCCTCTTAAGCATCTTGCGATGCTTATGCTTCGCCATCTTCTTGTTCCGTTTCTTGATAACTGAGCCCAATTCTAGTCCTCTTCTCCTTAGACTCCTTCAAAGAACTCGATCTTCTGCCCTGCCTCCAACGTAACGACCGCTTTCTTCCAAGAAGGAGTCATCACCCGCCCCCTGCCTATCCTCCTCATCTTTCCCGGAACAGTCATCACATTCACCTTAACCACTCCAACCTTAAACGCGGCCTCGACCGCTTCCTTAATCTGCTGTTTAGCCGCCCCCTTTGCCACCTCAAACACATACCTATTCCGCTCTGAAAGCAGCGTGCTCTTTTCAGTGATCAAAGGACGCCGCAATACTTCGTAAAGATGCATGTCAACGCATACCCCGTAATCCAGCTCTAAGTGCCGCTAGTCGCCACCGCCTGTGTTCGCTTTCCACCCCACAACTCCTCCGCCTTGCGCACTGCGTCTACGGTCATTATTAACGCTCTATAGGAGAGCAAATCGGCCACGTTGAGCAGGCGGGCCGGCATTGTCTTGACACCCGGCAAATTGCGCCCCGACTTAGTCACGTTGACCTCAGCTTCCAAAGTGGCAACAATAACTGAAGTACCCACCCCCAACGCCAACAAGATATCCAAGAACTCCCTGGTTCTCGGCTCATCCAGACCGAGCTTGTCCACGACGCTTAATTCTCCACCGCTGGCTTTGCCAGACAGAACACATCTCAAAGCTAGACGTCGCATTTTCCTAGGCATAGCTTGCCGGTAAGTCCGGGGGTGCGGGCCGAAAGCCACTCCACCACCCCTAAGCAAAGGCGATTTCACATCACCACGGCGCGCCCGACCGGTACCCTTCTGCCTAAAAAGCTTCCTGCCACTCCCCTTAACCTCACCCCTTCTCTTAGTATCAGCAGCACCCAGACGACGGTTGGCTAGCTGCATTACTAGCGCCTGGTGCACCACAGCCTCATTAAAGGACACACCAAACACTTCGTCGCTTATTTCCGTCTGGCCGACTACGTCACCCTTCACATTATGAACGTCAACTTGCATTCTTGCTCAACTCTCACCGAGCCTTGTTGATAAGCAGCAGACCTTTGTTAGAACCCGGCACCGCCCCTTCAACCAGAAGTAAGTGACGCGACAGATCGACATCGATCACTCTAAGATTCCGCGCCGTCACTCGGGCGCTCCCCATATGCCCAGCCATACGCGTTCCCTTCCACACCCTGCCCGGGTCAGTACCAGCACCAATAGAACCGGGCGCCCGATGACGGTCAGATTGCCCATGAGTCTTTGGGCCACCAGCAAAATGGTGACGCTTGACTACACCAGCAAAACCTTTGCCTTTTGATATGCCGGTAACGTGGACCAAATCGCCGGACTCGAATATATCTACGTCGAATTTTTGTCCCACCTCGACCGACTCAACATCCTCCGCAGCAACTTCACGCAGATGCCCAAGCTGACCCACGCCCTTAAGGTGGCCTCTTCGCGGAGAGTTAAGCCCTCGCGTCTCCCCAAAGCCGAGCTGCACAGCATTGTAGCCATCCTTGGCCTCGGTCTTCACCTGGGTAACAAAGCAGGGGCCAGCTTCAATGGCCGTTACCACAACCTCCCCACTGTCTCGGAAAAGCTGAGTCATGCCTATCTTTCTACCAATTATGCCTTGAACCATTGTTCCGGCCTACAACCTAATATCTATTTCCACCCCCGAAGGTAGCTGAAGCTGGCTCAACGCATCAATAGTCTTGGAGGTTGGCCCCACAATATCAATGAGGCGCTTGTGAGTACGAATCTCAAATTGCTCTCGCGAGTCCTTATCAATATGGGGAGAGCGAATCACACAGAACTTCTGGATGTGAGTGGGTAGGGGTACCGGACCAATGACCACAGCACCAGTCCGCTCGGCAGTCTCCACAATTTGCTCCACTGATTGGTCAACCAGCTTGTGGTCGTATCCCTTGACCTTAATTCGAACGTTCTGCTTCGGCATCTAAGTCCCTTTCACCCTACCTATGATTTGGTCCCTCTGGTTAGCGGGCACTTCTCTATAGCAGTCAAACTCCAAGGAATAGCTTGCCCTGCCTTGACTCAGTGACCTCAGGTCAGTGGCGTAACCAAAGGTCTCTGCTAGAGGAACAAGAGTGTAAACAACACAAATCTCGGCGTGGGTTTCGATTCCCTCAATATGTCCTCTTCTTGAATTCAAATCGCCGATCACATCACCCAGAAACTGGGCTGGCATAACCAGTTCCAGTTTCATAATTGGCTCGAGGAGGACAGGCTTAGCCCTGCTGACACCATCCTTCAGAGCTATTGAACCTGCCATTTTGAAAGCCAGTTCCGATGAATCAACTTCGTGGAAGCTGCCGTCATACAGAGTGGCCTTAATATCTACTAGCGGATAGCCAGCTAGCACACCACTTTCTAGAGCCTCTTTAACTCCCGCTTCCACTGCCCGAATATACTCCTTCGGTATAGCTCCGCCCCTAACCCGGTCAAGAAACCTGAAACCGCTTCTCCGTACTCCAGGTTCAAGTCTCAGCCACACATGCCCATACTGTCCTCGACCTCCAAACTGACGAATAAACCTGCCTTCGGCTTCTACCGCTACAGTTATGGTCTCCTTGTAAGCAACCTGTGGCTTACCAACCCTTACCGCCACATTGAACTCACGCAGCATCCGGTCTACCAGGACTTCCAGATGCAGCTCGCCCATCCCAGCAATAAGGGTTTGCCCAGTCTCCGCGTCGCTACGTACTCCAAAAGTAGGATCCTCCTCCGAAAGCTTATTGAGGACTTCACCAAGTCTATCTTGATCAGACTTGCTCTTGGGTTCAATGACCATCGAAATCACTGGCCCGGGGAAACGAATAGGCTCAAGAGCCATCGGCTGACTTGGTTCGCACAAAGTATCCCCGGTAAACGTATTCCTCAGACCCAGAGTAGCCGCGATGCTACCTGTATCAACCTCGTCCAGCTCTTCACGATGATTGGCGTGCAGGAGAATCAATCTTCCAAGACGTTCTTTGTGTCCCTTGCTGGCGTTAAGGACTTGCGCCCCCACCTTGACCTTCCCTGAGTAAACCCGGAAATAGACCAACCTGCCCATAAAAGGGTCGGCAACTACCTTGAAAGCCAAAGCGGAAAATGGTGCATCGTCACTCGCCTGCCGGAGAACTTCCTCGCCAGTCTCAGGATTAATAGCATGAACGGGAGGCATATCCAGAGGAGAAGGGAGATATGCTATGACTCCATCAAGTAATGGCTGGATTCCCTTATTCCTCAAAGCACTGCCACAAAGGACAGGCACTATGCGACTGGCCATAGTCAACCTTCTTATGGCAGCTCTGACTTCATGGGTGGGAATGTCTCCACCTTCGACATAAAGCAACATCAATTGGTCATCGTTCTCGGCTAGCCTCTCAATCAATGACTGGCGGTGTTCATTTGCCTCATCTTTCTGTTCCTCCGGAACCGGCATCTCCACCGGCATAGCGCCAACATCATCAGAAAAGAGCCAAGCCTTGTTGTCAATCAGGTCTATGACACCCTGGAAGCGATTCTCCTTACCCCAGGGCAACTGTATTGGTATAGGTCTGGCCCGCAGACGCTCTTCAATCATCTCCACGGTGCGATGGAAATCGGCCCCAACCCTATCCATCTTGTTGATGAAACAGATTCTCGGCACACCGTACCTATCTGCTTGCCGCCATACTGTTTCCGACTGAGCCTCTACACCGGCCACAGCATCAAGTACCACCACCCCCCCATCCAGAACTCGAAGACTGCGCTCCACCTCAGCAGTAAAGTCCACATGCCCCGGGGTATCAATGATATTTATGCGATGCTCCCGCCAATGACAAGTGGTGGCTGCGGCGGTGATAGTAATGCCTCGCTCCCGCTCCTGCTGCATCCAATCCATCACTGCTGTCCCCTCATCCACTTCGCCAACCTTGTAGGTGCGACCTGTATAGAACAGGATTCTCTCAGTGGTAGTAGTCTTGCCCGCGTCAATATGAGCGATGATCCCTATGTTTCGCACCTTGTCCAGAGGAAAAGTTCTGGCCATGACCTTGGTCCCTGTACCAACCGCTTTTTTCGGCCGTTGGGCCTTAATTACTGCTGTCGTTACCATCGATAATGAGCAAAAGCTTTGTTCGACTCAGCCATCCTATGTGTATCTTGCCGCCTCTTGATAGCTGCTCCCTGACCCTGGGCAGCATCGACAAGCTCAGCCGCCAGTTTCTCCGCCATAGATTTGCCGCCGCGAGCTCTAGCAGAGGTGAGAAGCCAACGCATGGCCAAGGACAACCCGCGTTCCGGTTGAACCTCTATTGGCACCTGGTAGGTAGCACCACCAACACGCCGCGACTTGACCTGGAGTGCGGGAGTAGCATTCTTGATCGCTTGGCCCAGAATCTCCAAGGGCTCGGTCTTCAATTGCTGATTGACCAAATCCAAAGCATCGTAGACAATCCGCTCGGCTGTAGCTTTTTTCCCGTCCAACATCACTCTGTTGACAAACTTGGCCAGGATATGGCTTCCATACTTAGGATCAGGGGTTATTTGTCTCTTTTTTGGTTTAGCTCGCCTTGGCATTTAACCTTCCGAAATCCTGACTACTCTGCCTCGCTTAGCTCCATATTTGCTCCGCCCCTGCTGACGGTTTTCCACCCCGTCGGTATCCAAAGCACCCCGAATAATGTGGTAGCGAACCCCGGGCAGGTCTCTGACCCTACCGCCACGGATGAGAACCACAGAATGCTCCTGCAGATTATGCCCCTCCCCAGGTATATAGGCAGTCACTTCAATACCATTGGTTAGTCGCACTCGGGCAACCTTGCGCAGGGCAGAATTAGGCTTCTTGGGAGTCGTGGTCTTGACCTGCACGCAAACGCCACGCTTCTGCGGCGAGCCCTTGCCTCGCCTGACCGTGTTCTTTAGGGCATTATACGTGATGCTCAGTGCTGGAGCTTTGGTTCGCTTGCCGAGCTTCCGCCGCCCCTTTCGTACCAGTTGGTTGACCGTCGGCATTTCCCTTATTCCCTCACTATTATAAACACAAGCAACAACTAAAAAGCCACCCAGTTGTCTTCCGGTCTACTTCCCGATCGGGCTCGCGTCCCGGTTCAACCAGCCGGCTTACTCAGGTTTTCCAACCCAGGCCAATGGCTAGTAGACGCTAAAACCAAAATATACCACAAACATGTGCGATATGTCAACAATCCCAATGGAAAGCCTATCAGACACGCGAGAAGGTTGAAAGCTAGAGAAGCGGACAGCTATAATTGCGCCACCGAACAAGATGAAGATGATCCCTCTCGATGATATCCTTTACCAGGTCTCCAAGCCAGCTCGCTATACCGGCGGCGAGTGGAACAGCATTGTAAAGGACTGGCAAGCCACTCCAGTTCGAATTGCCTTGGCATTCCCCGACATTTATGAAGTCGGCATGTCCAATCTGGCTATCCCCATACTCTACCAAATACTTAATAGCCAGCCGGACGTGCTTGCCGAAAGGGTCTATGCTCCGTGGGCGGATATGGAAACGTTCCTGCGCCGTCACAACCTTCCCCTGTTTAGCTTGGAGACTAAACGCCCCCTGAGCGATTTTGATATTATCGGCTTCTCCCTGGGCTACGAACTCACGTACACCAACGTGCTGAACATGCTCGACCTGGCTCGAATTCCGCCATTCAGTCATCGCAGGGACCGGTCGCACCCGTTGATAATAGCTGGGGGCAGTTGTGCGCTCAACCCAGAGCCCATGGCTGATTTCATCGATTTGTTTGTCATCGGTGAAGCTGAAGAGGCCATATTGAGACTCCTGGAGGTCTTCCGAGCTTACCGAGATAACAGAGAGGAACTGCTGCGACAGGCATCGACTCTTCCCGGTATCTATGTCCCGAGCTTATATCAAGCCCGCTACCACAAAGACGGCACCTTTGCCGACATTACTTCTGAAACATCCGAAGCCAGGCCAGCGATTGAGCGACAGATAGTGACCAAAGTCCCGCAGCCAGTCACCAGGCCGGTTGTTCCCTATATCGAAGTAATTCACGACCGCGGAGCTATTGAAATCCAGCGGGGGTGCAGCCGGGGATGCCGTTTCTGCCAGGCAGGAATGATTTATCGGCCGGTCCGCGAACTCCCCCAGCAGGAAGTAACCAACGCCGTGGGTGCACTTATGAGGAACTGCGGTTATAATGAAGTTTCGCTGGTTTCCCTAAGCACCGGAGACTACCGTAACATAGACGGATTAATTGGTCGGCTATCGGGCAGATATCACCAGGATAACCTCACCCTGTCCTTACCCAGCCTCCGCTTAGATACGTCCTCGATAGAGTTGATAGAGTCATTGCCGTCCCGACGCAAGACTACTCTCACCTTCGCCCCTGAAGCTGGAAGCGAAAGGCTAAGGCAAGTCATCAACAAAAGCATCCGTGAAGAGACGATACTCGACACCTTCGCCGCCGCCTTCAACAGGGGCTGGCTGAACCTTAAATTATATTTCATGGTTGGACTGCCCACCGAGACCATGGATGACGTAAAGAGCATCGTTGACCTAGTAACCAAAACCTGCCAACTAGGCAGAAAGACCAGGAACAAACCGCCGAGGGTCAGAGTTAGCGTAGGAACTTTTGTTCCCAAACCCCATACTCCCTGCCAATGGCTAGCCCAGGACACGGAAGAACAACTAACTCCAAAACATGAACTGCTGAAACAAGGTTTACGCCGAGCTGGAGCCCAACTCTCGTGGCAAGACCCGAAAACCAGCCAGCTTGAGGCAGTTTTATCGCGAGGCGACCGACGCCTCGGACAAGTTATCTTTAAAGCCTGGGAATCGGGCAGCAAATTCGATGCCTGGCATGAACACTTCAACTATGATAACTGGCTGCATGGCTTCAAGGAAAGCGGACTTGACCCAGCGTTCTACGCTTGTCGGGAGCGACCACTTGATGAGTCACTGCCCTGGCAGCATATTGACATCGGGGTAACCCCAGCCTTTCTTAAAGAGGAATACCAGAATATGTGGCAAGGAAAAGAGACCACCGACTGCCGCCATGGAGCATGCAATGCCTGCGGGCTCCAGCGCTGGCACACAGAGTGTCGCCAGAAGGCTAACGGGACGACCATCGACTAGCACAAAAGGAAGAGAACCGTGGAAGAGACATCGTTATCTTTTGATTCGAGGTACTGGCCGTTCAAGAAATACACGGAAATATACAACCGGTCACTACAAGACCCTGAACGTTTTTGGGCTGAAGAAGCTCGCAAACTAGACTGGTTCAAGACCTGGGATACAGTACTTGACTGGCAACCACCTTTCGCCCGCTGGTTTGTTGGTGGCGAACTCAATGCCTCCTATCAATGTGTCGACCGCCATGTCAAAACCTGGCGGAGGAGCAAAGTCGCCATATACTGGGAAGGTGAACCAGGCGATAGCCAGGTCCTAAGCTATTCAACCCTCTACAGATGGGTCAACAAATTCGCTTCAGTGCTCCAGAAGCTAGGCGTGGGCAAGGGGGATACAGTCGCCCTATATCTGCCAATGATTCCTGAGTTGCCCATATTCATGTTAGCCTGTGCCAGAATTGGAGCTGTCCATACTGTCGTATTCTCTGGTTTCAGCGCCCAAGCATTGGCCGATAGGATCAACGACACCCAGGCCAAAATCCTGGTTACCGCTGACGCCGGGTTCAGAAGAGGCAAATTTGTTCAATTAAAGAACATCAGCGATGAAGCCGCAAGGCTGTCACCCTCGATAGAAAGCGTGATCGTAGCCAGAAGAGGCAACATGACCCCGGAGATGAAACCGGGGCGAGATTACTGGCTTCACGACTTGCTCGACAAAGCTGATGCTCACGTGTCTCCTGTACCAGTTGAGTCCACTCATCCGCTCTACATCCTGTACACATCAGGAACTACCGGGAAGCCGAAGGGTATTGTCCATAACACTGGCGGCTACCTGGTTTTCAACAATTCCGTTTACAAATGGGTTTTTGACATAAAAGAGGAATCCGTCTACTGGTGTACTGCCGATGTCGGCTGGGTAACCGGGCACAGCTCCATCGTTTACGGCCCTCTATGCCACGGCGCCGCCATAGTTCTGTACGAAGGAGCTCCGGACTATCCCACAGTAGATAGATGGTGGGACATCATTGAGAAATACGGCGTCAGTATATTTTATACATCACCCACCGCCATCAGAATGCTGATGAGGTATGGTGAAGACAAAGTCAAGAGGCACGACTTGAGCACTCTAGAGCTACTGGGCAGCGTGGGCGAGGCCATCAATCCTGAAGCCTGGCTGTGGTACTACAAGGTCATAGGTGGCGAAAGATGCCCCATAGTAGATACCTGGTGGCAGACTGAAACCGGCGGCACAATGATCTCACCAGCCCCGGGCATAGAATGCGCGCCCCTTAAGCCAGGCTCGGCAACCTTCCCCCTGCCCGGAGTCAACGCTGACATCGTCGATGACAGCGGCAAATCAGTGCCACCCGGACAGAAAGGATACCTCGTCATAAAGACTCCCTGGCCTGGAATGCTCGCGGGCATTCATGGAGACCCGGTAAGATACAAGGAGACCTACTGGTCCAAATTCCCGGGCATGTTCTACACTGGCGACTACGCCATCAAAGACAAGGATGGTTACTTCTGGCTGCTAGGCAGAGCGGATGAAGTCCTCAAGATAGCCGGACATAGAATAGGCACGATAGAAATAGAGGATGCCGTTGTATCACATCAATCCGTGGTTGAGGCAGCGGTAGCCAGCAAACCAGACCCGGTCAAAGGGGAAAGCGTGGTTGTCTTCGCTACGCTCAAGCAGGGCGAAGTGCCTTCGCCAGAATTGAAGGACGGAATAAAGCGGCATATACGCAGCACGCTGGGGCCTGTAGTCACTCCCGACGAAATCTACTTCGTGGCCAAATTACCCAAGACACGGAGTGGGAAGATCATGAGGCGTGTCCTCAAAGCAGTAGCCAGCGAGAGCCAAATCGGCGATTTGACCACGCTGGAAGATGAGGCTTCGGTAGACGAGGTCAAGAAAGCCTACGAACAGCTCAAGAAAGAGGTGTAAAGGGCGCGCCTAAGCACACGGGGAATTTGACTTGTAGTTCTAGAACCACTAAACTAGGTGCTTTGGACGGATAAGATGGAGCGACTCGAACTCGAAGTCTCTAGACGGGAAATAACGGGCAAGAAAGTGAGATTCCTGCGCCGTGAAGGCATCATTCCCGCCAGCCTCTATGGCCACGGCATCGACTCCACAGCGCTACAAGTTGATGCCAAACCTCTCGAGCAGATGCTGGCTCAGGCTGGCAAGACCGACCTGATCGACCTTAAGTTCACTGATTCAAAGACGACGAAAAGGGTCCTAGTGCGCGAAGTTCAACAGAACCCCCTCACCGATGAGTTGCTCCATGTGGACTTCTATCAGGTCAAGATGACCGAAAGAATAAGCGCTGAGGTTCCCCTGGCGTTCGTAGGAGAGGCACCGGCGCTCAAGACCAGGAATGTCTCCTTGCTCCGCCTCGTTGATTCACTGACCGTCGAAGCCCTGCCTGACGCCTTGCCGCACAGCCTCGAAGTGGACCTCTCGACCCTGGAACAGACCGACCAGGCTGTCTACGTCAAGGACATCCATCTGGGAGACGGAGTAACCCTCCTGGGCGATCCAGAACAGATGGTAGTCAAGGTAGCCGAGGCCCGCCGCGCGGTTGAAGTTGAGGAGGAAGTCGTCGAAGCCGAGGTCGGGGAAGAGGTTGAAGCAGTGGCCGAAATGCCAGAAGCCGAGGCTGAACCCACTGGCAAAGAGTAGTACCACAGGCGCCAAACTGGTTGACCAAAGCTAAGGACAGACTCTGCTTTCAGCTCTTTTGCCACGAACAAACCCGTGTGGTCAATGACCTATCCTAGCTATTGGCCACAACGAAGTCCTTCACCGCTTGAAGGTATTCCTCCATGCCTCCCATGAAAATGGTGTTGTGGTCAACGCCCGGGATAATAAGCAAGCGCTTGTCCTTTGAACCAAGATTATCGTAAAGCGCCCTGCCCTCCTGAACAGGAACGATATGGTCATACTCCCCGTGCAAAACGAGAGCAGGTATAGAAATCTGCCGAGCGAGTTCAAGACCCGTAGGCGTCTCCCTCCTGGTAAGGCCAAGGGCAGCAGTCGGAAAGCCCAAGTACTCGAATAGGTTGAATACATTGGCAAACCCACTTTCCACGATCAGGCCACTGAGTTGGCTTTGGTAATTGTGGGCAAGCTCAATAGCAGATACACTCCCCAGAGAGCGCCCCATGATAAATAGGCTCCCTGAATACCCTCTTTCTTTGAGCACCTGCTTAAAGCCTTCGAATATGGGATGGGCATCCCTTACCATACCAGCAAGTGTCGGCTTGCCTCCGCTCATACCGTAGCCCCTGTAATCAGCCACAAAGAGGTTGAGGCCAATCCGATTGTAAATGGAGCCGATGTCATCATAATCGCTGGCTATCTCGCCGTTGCCGTGAAAAAACAAGATAGTGGGGTACTTCCTGTTGTCAGAGTAGAACCAGCAGGAAATGGAAACAGCCTCGTCAACGGGGATGGAGCACGCCATGGCGTTGGCCGACCCGGGTCTCCGGGTGAAGTCCCTGCGAGGATAGAAAACGAACTGCAAGACTTCCGGTCTGTCTAGAGATGAAAGCTCATCCCACGGCTTGGCCATCGCCCCTCATATCCGTCAAAGCTCTATTATCTCTCCCTTGACATCTTCCTCAATTGTCAAGATACCGAACGACCTCCTTCCTTGACCCGGATTGAAGAAGAAGGTGCCTCTGTTTCGTTCATTCCTCGCCACGTGGCTATGTCCATATATGATGATATCCACCTCGTCGAACAGCCTTCTCACCCTGTCCTCTATCCCCCACGGTCCCCCTGAGCCATGCGCAATCCCTATCTTCTTGCCGCCGACCACAACCATCTCCGTCTCTGGAAGCAGGCCCCTGAGCTCAGCCGAATCCATGTTGCCCCACACCGCTGTCACCTCGCCAAGCCTCCTCAGCCCCTCAAGGACTTCCAGACTGACAAGGTCGCCAGCATGGACTATCGAATCCACCTCCGAAAGCGCCCGGACCAGCTTCTGCGGCATTTCTTCGAAGGAATACA
>JAUVVE010000116.1 GCA_030604795.1 Dehalococcoidia bacterium
ACGCGCTGGGAGCTGGATGAGGCTACAGTCACGCATCCGGTGAAATTGACTCACCGCTCGGGGCACGCTCATGTGCTCAACAGTCTGGCACTCACACTTGCCGGTATTTCCAATGAGACTCCCGAGCCGCCTGGCGGTATGATTGAGCGAGACCTGGAAACTGGTGAACCAAACGGCCTGCTTTACGGCATGGGTGAGTATCTAGCCAACGTCGTGCCACCTCTGGATGAAAGCGAATTGGAGCAGGGGATAGCGCTCGCCAGCGATAGACTTCTGTCATTGGGCATAACTTCCCTACAGGATGCTTCTCCACGCAATGACTATCGCCGCTGGCAAGCATTCCAGCAGTGGAAAACCCGAGGACACTTGAAGCCCCGAGTGACCGTGATGCTGGGAGCACAACATCTCAGACACTGCCAAGAGCAAGGCCTTGGAGGCGAAACAGGCGACAGCCAACTTCGCCCGGGCGCAATAAAAATCATCTTAGATGAGACCACAGGCCAGCTCAATCCTCCTCAGGCGGAGCTGAATCAAAAGGTATTCGAGATTCACCAATCAGGGCTCCAGGTTGCGCTGCATGCTGTGGAGGAAAGCACCGTGGAAGCAGCCTGCTCAGCCTTGGCAGAAGCGTTGCAAAGGTCTGGTCGTGTTAACCATCGCCATCGCATAGAACACTGTTCGGTGTGCACTCAAGCGATGGCCAAACGACTAGGCTCCCTCGAGGCAGTGGTGGTTACTCAGCCGGCTTTCATCTACTACAGTGGCGAGAGATACCTCGAGACCGTGCCGGCGGCGCAACTCAAGCATCTATATCCTCTGGCCAGGCTTATCCAGGCCGGACTCAAGGTAGCAGCCAGTTCGGATTGCCCTGTAGTACCTCCAAACCCGCTGAGCGGCATTTATGCCGCTGTCTCACGAACAGCAGAGACAGGACAAGAGCTCTTGCCTGAAGAACGAGTCACGCCATCCCAGGCACTCTGGATGTACACCATGGGCGCTGCGTACGCCTGTTTTGAAGAAGACATCAAAGGCTCCATAGTACCTGGCAAGCTCGCTGACCTCGTAGTGCTGAGCGAAGACCCTACCCAAGTGAATAGTGAGGAGATAAAAAGTCTGCAAATAGAAATGACCGTGGCTGGCGGCGAGATTGTGTGGAGAAGAGGGATCTAGGTGATGATGCCTTGAAGACCTTGCCCGCATGAGTTCGAGCAAGGGACCACTCTTATGCAATGGCTATGTGCCTAGTCAGAGGAAGGCAAGGGCCGGGGCTGTTGAAGCTCCATTTCCTGATTGCAGCAGACCGCACTGCCTTCACCAGCCTTGGTGCAGAGCACTTCGGTGCCACAAGCCTGACATTTGAATCTCTTACCTAATTGATTCATCACGCTGTCTCCTCATTTAACTCGCCAAAGCCTATGGTTGACAGGACTATTTCTTCAGCTCCATCGGCTGACCGCAGCAAGTCAATGTACCATCTCCGGCTCTGGTGACAATAAACTCCGAGCCACACTTCCTGCAAACATATCTCTTGCCTATTTGATTGGCCATGAATGTCTGAACCTCCTCAACTATTCTAGCCTCAAACTCTCCTGACTTCAAAGACTACGGCTGTCCGTACTGTTCGCGAAGTGTCTTTCTAAGCACTTTGCCAACAGAATTACGGGGCAGGGAATCAACAAACGCTACCGACCTGGGACGCTTGAAGCCCGCCAGCTTGGAACGGCAATGCTCCATAACCTCCTCGGCACTGGCGGTTTCTCCTTCCTTGAGTACTACTATGGCCCTCGGTTGTTGCCCCCACTCTGGGTCAGGCACGCCGATCACCGCTGCCTCCTCTACTTTCGGATGAGAATGGAGCACATCCTCAAGCTCTTCCGGTGAGATGTTCTCACCCCCTCTGATTATCATGTCATCACCACGACCAGCCAAGAATATGTATCCTTCGTCATCTATCCATCCCCTGTCGCCTGTTATTAGCCAGCCATCACTGGTAAACGCCTGCGCTGTCCTGTCTTCGTCATGCCAGTACCCTGTCATTATTCGAGAACCTTTGGCCACAATTTCGCCGACCTCAAAGCCAGGCACCTCCTTGCCTTCCTCATCAACGATTTTGACTTCCACATCAGGCAGTGGCCTGCCGATTGACTGGGCAAGTCTCTTCAGCTTCTTCTCTTTTTCTTCTTCAGTCCCTTCAATAATATGGTCTTCAGGACCCAAGATCGTTATCGTCGAGGCAGTCTCCGTTTGCCCAAAAGCATTAATAAACCTGGCCCAGGGCATCACCTTCATAGCTTTGCTGATGACCTCAAATGGCATCGAGGCTGCCCCATAGGTGATTACTTGCAGGCTGCTCAAGTCATATTTCGCAAAATCCCGGTAGTCTATGATGGTTTTCAACATCGTCGGCACCAGCATCGCCCGAGTGGCCCGCTCTTTCTGCACAGTTTCCAGCCACTCCTTAACCTCGAACTGTCGCATGAGTATCAGGGTTCGGCCACCATATGTCGCGGCTAACATCCCCTGAATGCCGGCTACGTGATACAAAGGCACCGTGAGCAAGTTCCTTTCCTCTATCTCCGGGCTGGCTGGGTCGACATTCTCTAGAATGTAGCTGACAAACCCGTCGTGCCTTAGTGGCACGCCTTTAGGCCGTCCCGTAGTCCCGGCGGTATACATCAGAATCGTAATGTCCTCATCACCGATCTCAGAAGACACTTCATCGGCGGACGACGAACTAACCAAGTCACCATAAAACAACATGTCTGCTTCTTTGCTGCCTATTGAGATACATTGTTCTACACAAGACAGACTCGGTAGCATGGCACGCGCCATATCAACATATCTCTTGCCCACAAATAGCATTCTGGCTTCAGCATTAGCTATCATATAGCTTAACTCATCAACCTTAGCCCTGAAGTTCAAAGGAGCAAAAATAGCGCCCAACTTAGCCGCAGCATAATATGACTCGACGCACTCTGGGCAGTTTACCTGCAGCATAGCCACACGGTCGCCCTTCTTCAGCCCCAACTCCCCTAATGCATGAGCCAACTTGTTGACCCGCTCGGAAGCCTGAGAATAGGTCCACCTTTCCCCTTCGAAAACCATTGCATCTCGGTCAGGGCAGATAGCACTGGATATGCTCAAGAAATCTGTAGTATTCACGCCACACTCCTCGCGTCGTGGTTATCGTGTGACCGCACAACTTCTTATAGCCGGCATCAGCAAGTTGCTGACAACCGGTGATGGCAGGCAGGTCAGAATAATAGCAAAAACGCCCGACGCAATCAAACATCCTCAGTTCGACTGTGTCAGCCTGCTGTCGTGCGACATCCGCGTTTTCCGCGTTGGTCACGGAAGGCACCATGTCATTGCCAGGCATCGCTAGGTGTCGGTTGAAGAAGGGGGACCGCGAGTCTCTTTTCCAGCCTGAGGCCCTCAGACAAAGACAAGTCTAAGCCCCTCATCACCGCTTGCTTGGCACTCCTGACAGCCACAGGGTCAAGAAGTGAAATCTGTCTGGCCACACTCTCGACAGTTGGCAGCAGTCTGTCCTTTGGCACCACGCGGTTCACCAACCCGATGTCAGCAGCTTCCTCAGCGCTGATCCGGCGCCCAGTGAGCATCAATTCCAAGGCTTTGGCTTGACCTATTGTGCGCGACAGCGTTTGAGTCGCTCCAGCAGCGGGAACGATGCCCAGTCCCACCTCAGGTACACCAAATTGCGCATCCTCCGAGGCTATTCTTATGTCACAGCACAAAGCTATCTCAAGGCCCGAACCAAGAACATAACCGTGAAGGGCGGCGA
>JAUVVE010000142.1 GCA_030604795.1 Dehalococcoidia bacterium
AAGACGAGGCTTATTGACAACGTGGTCCTGCAGTAGCGTTACTCCTGGACTAGCACCAAGAGGCCAATCACGGCCAGACACGCCAAACCGGCCCCGAAATAGAATGGGGCTTCAGGGCTAATCACCTGCCACAGCCAGCCGGCGATTATGCTCGCCGACAAAAGGGCAATCCCAACTACGCCATGGAAAAGGCCATAGGCGGTGCCTCGTTTCTCTTGCGGTACCAAACCAGCCACACAGGCAACACAGGTTTGACCAAGAAGATGTTTTCTGGTAAACTTTTCGACTGGTCATCTAAAGCTTCGCAGGGAGAGCCTCGTGCCTAACGAACTAGCTGAGACACTGGCTGAGTATGAGGGACAAAAGGGGGCGCTAATCCCCATTCTGCAGAAGGTTCAAGAGAAGTTAGGGTATCTTCCTCAAGAGGCGATTTCAGAGGTAGCCAAGTTCTGTCGGATGTCAGAAAGCGAGATCTTTGGAGTCGCGTCTTTTTATGCCCAGTTCTATTTAACCCGTCGTGGCAAGCACAGTGTGAAGGTCTGCTTAGGTACCGCGTGCCCTGTCCGTGGCGGCGAGCGTATTCTGGATCACGTGGAAAAGGAACTGGGCATCGAGCCCGGGCAGACCACTGAAAACTATCAATTCAGTCTTGAGAGGGTCGCATGCTTTGGGGCTTGTGCGCTGGCTCCAGTGATGGTTGTCAATAAGAATGTCCATGGTCGGATGACTACCGCAAAGGCGAAGGATATCTTAGCTAAACATCGCTGAGGATGGAAGATGATGACTTTCAAGGAAATCCAGAGTCGGGCGGTAGCTGAGTGGGAGGCGCTGCAATCCAGCGACAAGCCGCGCATCTTGGTCGGTGCAGGTACCTGTGGGAGAGCTGCTGGAGCACTTGGTGTTCTTGAAGCCATTAACGAAGAGCTTGCACGACAGAAGATTGAGGCTGTTGTGATTCAGGTTGGCTGCATGGGCCTGTGTTATGTCGAACCGATGATCGCCATAATAAAGCCCGGGCGTCCACAAGTCATTTATGGTGACCTGACCCCTGAGCTAGCTACTCAGCTTATCCATGATTACCTGGTCAACGATAATCCCTGTCCCGACCTGGCTTTGGGCTACATTGGTGATGGTAGCATTGACAGCATACCCAATCTGTTTGAATTGCCGGTGCTCAAGCCACAAGTCCGCCTAGTCCTTCACAACTGCGGCTTTATCGACCCCGAGAATATCAATCACTATATCGCCAATGGTGGTTACAGCGGACTAGCCAAGGCACTGAGAATGACGCCAGAGGCGATCATCGACGAGATCAAGAAATCCGGGCTGCGGGGCAGAGGTGGGGCTGGGTTCCCCACGGGGCAGAAATGGGATCTCTGCCGGAAGGCACCAGGGGATGAAAAATACATCATTTGCAATGCCGATGAAGGTGACCCTGGCGCCTTCATGAACCGGTCGCTACTAGAAGGTGACCCCCACTCGGTCCTAGAGGGCATGGTCCTGGGTGCCTACACTATGGGAGCGAACCACGGCTACATCTATTGCCGCGCTGAGTACCCGTTAGCTCTAGAAAGACTGAGCTTGGCACTTCACCGAATGGAGCAATATGGTCTTTTTGGAGATAACGTGCTTGGTTCTGGTTTCGATTTCCACATCAAGGTCAAAGAGGGAGCCGGGGCTTTTGTTTGCGGCGAGGAGACAGCTCTGATCGGGTCTATTGAAGGGAAGCGAGGAATGCCTCGGCCACGACCTCCTTTTCCAGCAACTTCTGGGTTGTGGGGGAAGCCGACCAACAACAACAATGTGGAGACCTGGGCAGATGCAGCACTAATCCTGCAGAATGGCAGTGAATGGTATGCCCAGTATGGTTCGGAGAGAAGTAAGGGGACAAAGACCTTTGCCCTCGTGGGCAAGGTGGAGCGGACTGGGCTCATTGAGGTGCCCTTGGGCATTACTTTGGGTGAGATCCTTTATGGCATCGGTGGAGGTATCCTGAAAGGCAAGCGGTTCAAAGCGGTGCAGACTGGCGGTCCCTCGGGAGGTTGTCTGCCATCATCCATGCTTAATTCACCCATTGACTATGAATCGTTGGCAGCTGCTGGCTCGATTATGGGCTCTGGGGGCATGATTGTAGCCGATGAAGATACTTGCATGGTTGACCTGACAAAGTACTTTCTTGGTTTTGTCCAAGCTGAGTCTTGTGGCAAATGTCCTCCCTGTCG
The DNA here is from genome assembly GCA_030604795.1 of Dehalococcoidia bacterium. Classification (GTDB taxonomy): domain Bacteria; phylum Chloroflexota; class Dehalococcoidia; order GIF9; family UBA5629; genus JAUVVE01. Next base: position 2,223 of record JAUVVE010000142.1, read on the forward strand.
AGTTGGCACTCGGCAAATGCTTGGTATTCTGGAACGTATCACCCGCGGCGAGGGGAAGCCTAGAGATGTGGAGGAACTGCAGAGAATAGCCAACACCGTCAAGCAAGGTTCACTCTGTGGCTTAGGGCAAACTGCTCCTAATCCTGTCCTAGCTACACTGCGCTATTTCGGTGATGAGTATGAGGAGCATATAAGAAACGGCCATTGTCGAGCTGCAACATGCAAGGGGCTGGTGAAGGCGCCTTGTAGCCACACTTGCCCCGCAGAAATAGACGTTCCCCGTTACGTCCGCTTTGTCCAGCAAGGGAAATTCGGTGAAGCATGTGCGGTGGTTCGTGAAAAAGCCCCGTTTCCAGGTGTTCTCGGCCGGGTTTGCTTCCACCCATGCGAGTTGAAGTGCCGTCGAGGTGAGCTAGATGAGGCGATCGCCATCAAGGCACTTAAACGGATAGCAGCAGATCAGGATAGCGGAGGCTGGCGTTTGAGGTCT
>JAUVVE010000066.1 GCA_030604795.1 Dehalococcoidia bacterium
ACACTACACCACGTCACATCCCGGCCAAGACCATAGCCATCGACGAAATCCCCTACACAATTAACATGAAGAAAGTTGAACTCGCAGTGTGGAACGTCATTCACGGCGAGCCGGTGCTAAATCTGGATGCCTTGGCTAATCCACAGTCTTTGGAACTATATAAGAACATTGAACAGCTTCAAACATGACCGGCTAGCTCCCACACACCCCAGCTTACCATAGCCTCAAGCAGCAGCTGGTTGGCTCCCCTCATCAGCAGCACCACATCAGAAGGTGCATTTGACACATCTGGCTAATCAGGGTTACCATGTGTATTTGTGTCCCTTGGAGTATTAAGCCACAAAGCACCGGAATCAATCAAACGCCAAGGAAATCGTCTATGATTACGAGGCTCTATGAGATCAGATGGCATGGTCGAGGCGGCCAGGGAGCTATAACCGCTGCCAAGATAGTGGCGGAGGCGGCCTACCTCGAAGGCTGTCGCGGAGTAACCGCTGCTCCATCGTTCGGCGCCGAGAGGAGAGGCATTCCGGTAAGCGCATCAACAAGGATTTCCCCCGAACCAGTCATGGTCATATCACAGGTTGAGAATCCCGATGTGGTGGTAGTCTTGGACGATACCCTGCTGAAGCGCCAAGAGGTAACCGGCGGACTGGTCAGACACGGATGGCTCGTGGTGAATTCGCGGCAGCATCCAAAGGAGCTCAAGATTGCAGGTGACTTTAACATTGCCACTGCTGATGCCACTGGAGTATGCCAGGAGCTGGGGCTGATAGTCGCTGGCCTCACACTGGTGAACACAGCCATACTAGGCGCGTTTGTCTATGCCACTCAGATGCTGGACATAGCAACCATCGAAAGGGTGATCAGAAGCAGGTTCTCCGACAGCGCCACGGATATTAATGTCGCCGCAATCATGGAGACCTACAAGATAACCGAGCTGCAGAGAATAGGCTTGTAGAGGCTCATGGGTACTAGACATTGTCAGCATATATGTGATGAATCATCACCAGGCATCGGCGAAGCTGGCCCAACCGGTGAATGGCGCAACTCGGCTCCGCTGGTAGACCAGAAGAAGTGCATCCCGGCCAGGCAGAACAAGCCCAGCTGTTTTCTCTGCTGGCTTTATTGCCCAGATGCTGTCATCAGTAGAACCATCCCCATTCAAATGGACCTCGAATACTGCAAAGGATGCGGAATATGCGCGCAGGTGTGCCCGGCACACGCCATAACCATGATAAATGAAGAGGGCCACTCTTCTGGACAGGACAATTAAGTAGTCTTGATAGACAAGAACACTCCTAGAAAAGCTGACATACGGATACTCGATGGCAATCATGCTGCGGCCCAGGGGGCAAAGCTGAGCCGTATCCAGGTAGTTGCTGCCTACCCAATTACACCACAGACACCAGTCACTGAAGCCCTCTCCGAGTTTGTAGAAGGAGGGGAACTCAAAGCTCAGTACATTGCTGTGGAGGGTGAACACAGTGCCCTCGCCGTATGCACCTCGGCTTCGATGGTGGGAGCCAGGACCTTCACCGCCACCAGTTCACACGGTTTGGCTTATATGCACGAGATGCTGCATTGGACTGCCGGAGCTCGTCTTCCAGTGGTTCTCGCCTGCGTGAACCGTGCCATCGGAGCGCCTTGGAATATACTGAATGACCAGCAGGACTCCATATCTCAACGGGACACTGGCTGGATACAAATATACGCCCGAAACAACCAGGAGATACTGGATTCAGTGATTCAGGCCTACAGGATTGCCGAGACAGTCTACGTACCTGTTATGGTTTGTTACGACGGTTATGTGTTGTCGCACACCGAAATGCCAGTGGCTGTCCCATCACAGGAAGAAGTTGATAGGTTCTTGCCACCCTACAAGCCTCACACCATACTAGACCCAGCCAATCCCAAGAACTACAACCTTGTAACCCTGGCAAATCCCAGGGTCAACACTGAGGGCGTACTCTGCCATGGCTATATGGAACTCAGGTACCTCCTCCAAGAAGCCTTGCAAAACTCAAGAGAAACGATAGCCAAGGTGGGCCGAGAGTTCGGCGAACAGTTTGGGAGACATTACTCGGGTATGTTCTGGGAAGACAGACTGGATGATGCTGACATAGTCATTGTAGCCATGGGGAGCCTAGCAACAGAGGCAATAGTAGCCGCGGACATGCTTCGCAAAGAAGGCCACAAAGTAGGTGTCCTGGGCTTGAGAGTGTTCAGACCATTCCCCAAATCCGATCTGGTGAAGGCGCTGAAGAAATCCCGCCTTATCGTGGTTTTCGACAAGAACATCAGCTACGGCTCGGAGGGAGCCACCTGCTCAGAAATTAAATCAGCCCTGTATGGGACTGATGTCAATGCCGTAATAAGGGACTTCGTTGTCGGCCTGGGCGGACGCGATGTCAAAGCCCGAGAGCTGGCAGACGCGGCGAAAAGGTCGCTACCATCACTGAAAGAAGGCGTCTTAAACACCGAATACCCTGAATGGATATGCGACATTTAAGAGGAGCTGCGCGGTGAAAATCAATGCCCTTAACTTGACCGAAAAAGAGTATCTGCTCCCAGGCAATCGCACTTGCCCGGGCTGCGCACTGTCCCTCGCCTATCGCCATATCTTGAAAGCGCTGGAAGGGCAGGCTGTTGTGACAGTGCCAGCCAGCTGTCTCACAGTCCTGCATGGCATGTATCCGGTGACATCTGTGGAGGTCCCCTGTGTGAATACGCCGTTTGCCTCCACAGCAGCATCCGCTACCGGCCTTGTTGCCGGACTAAAAGCGCTGGACAGGAAAGGACTGACGGTAGTGGCTATCGCCGGTGATGGCGGCACACACGACATTGGTATCCAGGCGTTGAGCGGTGCTGCTGAAAGACAGACTGATTTCATCTACATCTGCTACGATAACGAAGGCTATATGAACACCGGTAACCAGCGCTCAAGCTCCACCCCGCTGGGCGCTATTTCAGGTACCACGCCCATCCTGGGCAAGCAGCAGAGTCAGAAAGACATGACAGCCATAATGGAAGCTCATGGCATTCCTTATGTTGCTACTGCCAATGCTTCCTATCCGCTGGATCTTTACGAAAAAATCAGGGGAGCTATGCTGATACAGGGAACCAGGTTCATACATGTGTTCACGCCCTGTCCCCCAGGATGGCGTTTTCCTTTCAACGACACCGTCAGAATCGGCGAGTTAGCAGTACAAACGGGATGGGTCGTACTTTACGAGGTCGAACACGCCGTTTTTCGGCTTAGCTCGGCCAGCAAATCCATTGCTCAAAGAGGGAACCTGAGGCCGGTGAGAGAATATCTTGCGGAACAGGGGAGGTTCCAAAACATCACCGAAAAGCAGATTAACGAGCTGCAAGAACGGGTGAATGCCAGATGGCAACGCTGTCTGGCGAGGACACCCGATTTGTAATCGTCAACTAATGGCAATGAAGAGCCGGGCCTAGCTTGATCTCACAGGAACCCACATCTTCTTGCTGAGAGAGAACGTCATCAAGTCAGTTCATCACGCATTGTATAAGCCTGGCAGAGGTCGAACTGCTCCGCCGATGAACGCAGACAAGATACGCAGATGATGGAGCCACCGAGACTCACCCCTCCACGTGAAAGCCGAACAGATGCCGCGGCATCTCCCACTCCCAGAGTGACGACCTTCGCTTCACTGCGCAATCGCGACTATCTCTGGTACTGGATCAGCCAGATCGGTGCTTTCATTGGCCTTCACATGGGACTTATAGCTCGAGGTTGGCTGGTGTGGACAATGACCAACTCAGAACTTGCCATTGGAATCGTGAGCTTCGCCTTCGGGGTACCTATGCTGCTTTTTTCCGTGTTCGGCGGTGCCATTGTAGACCGCATGGTGAAGCGGAACTTGCTCATCGGTACCCAAGCATTTCAGGCGATCGTTGCCCTTTGCGTTGCTATCCTCGTTGCCACTGACAACATCGAGCTCTGGCACCTGGTAACAGCAGCAGCTTGTGGTGGCTTCCTGTTTGTACTCAACGGCCCCGCCCGCATGGCTATCATCCCAGAACTGGTAAGCAAGGAGCAGCTTCTCAACGCCGTCGCCCTCAATTCCTCCGCCATGAACTTGACCCGCGTGCTCGGCCCTGCACTGGCCGGGATCCTCTTGCCCGTCATGGGTATACACGGAGTCTACTACCTGGTTGTAGCCAGTTATGTGGCATCGGTGGTGGCGCTGTGTATGGTCTCTCCGCCAGGCGTCACAGAGAGCGCGACTATCTCACAAGGCACAACAGAGCACAAAGCGGGACATGCCGTCGGGCCTCGGGCAATACTGGCTGACCTCGCAGAAGGATTCCGCTACATGCGTCAGACTCCTCTCATCCTGTTTCTCCTCGTCATGGCACTGATCCCCCTCACCTTTGGCCTGCCCTACATGATGCTTCTGCCTGTGTTTGCCGATGAGGTCCTGCACGTGGGTGAACTAGGTTACGGTATTCTGATGGCTGTGGGTGGGGTGGGTGCCCTGGGTGCCTCCTTGAGCATAGCCTCACTCGGCGATTTCAGGAGAAAGGGTACACTTCTCATCATCTCACTTGCTGTCTTCGGCCTCGCACTGATACTATTCGGCCTGTCTCACTCCTTCGTGCTCTCCCTGGTATTCCTCGCTATTGTTGGTGCGGCTGGCTCCGGCTACATGGCGGTCAACAACACCCTGCTCCAGAGTAACGTCCCGATGAGACTGCTGGGGAGGGTGATGAGCGTCTACATGCTCACCTTCGCACTCATGCCAATGGGAGCCTTGCCGGTAGGGGCTTTGGCTGAGGTTATCGGGGCCCCTATCGCCGTCAGCGCAGGAGGCGTACTGATCGTCATATTCACCGTGGTGATAGCGATACTCCGCCCGAACCTGAGGCGCGTAGAGTAGGGCGCCGTGTGTCTCAGACCCGCCCGCGAGGAGCCCGACAGCTCCACTACGGGCAAGTTCCATAACGCAAACTCCTCGCAGAATCCCAGGCGTTGGTTGCGTTATGGAAGTCTGCTATAATCGGAAAACCAGATCATATATGGAGGTATACCGTATGGAACTTAACAATGTGAAACAGGTCGCAGTCATAGGTGCCGGGGCAATGGGCTCTCAAATAACTCAACTATTGTCGCTGGTGGGCGGATATTCTGTCACAATCACCGATGTCAAGGACGAGTTTGTAAACAACGGAATCCAGTTCATAAAAGACGGGCTAAAGAGGTATTTTGTCGATAAGGGCAAGATTACCCAAGCACAGATGGAGGAGGTAGTCGGGAGAATAAAGGGAACTACAAGTAGTGCCAACGCGACCAAGAATGCCGATTTCGTTATTGAGGCCGTCCTTGAAGACCTAGCCTTAAAGAGGAACATTTTCAAGGAGCTGGATGAGAATGCTCCGCCCGACACAATTCTGGCTTCAAACACGTCAAGCTTAAACATTACTGAGATGGCCAGGATGACTAAGAGACCCGACAAGGTAATTGGTATGCACTTCTTCAATCCAGTAGCCGTTATGAAATTGGTTGAGGTGATTAAGGGGCCACTCACCTCGGATGAAACAGTAGGCGTAACCACAGAACTGGTGAGGAAACTTGGCAAGGAACCTGTGTTATGCAAGGACTTCAGCTATGGCTTTTTAGCCAACAGGGCCTATGGTGGCATGTCACGCGAAGCT